>NZ_JAAHIG010000230.1:0-14881 GCF_010692305.1 Moorena sp. SIO4G3
GGTGACATACTCCCACACTGACTCTTTGAGTGAGCGTGTGGGCTTCTTACCAACTCCACCCAACGGTTCGGATACTCGGTAAGCTTTATTAACGACACGGGATGCCCCTCCGCGCCGGAACAATACAATAAGTTGTATTTTTGATTAGTAGGTGGCTGACAAACCAGCATTTAAGGCCTTTGGCCACGCTTCGCGAACGGCTTTGTTTATCAGTACATATATTATAGCAATTTTATAATACCCTGTGCAAAATTCATCCCACACCTATGCTACGCATTAGGTGTGGGGCTTCTTTTGCCGGACAGCTAACCAGCCCAACCTAGTCCAGAAAAATCCCCAATTGGTGTCCCAAGTACGCAATTTCTTACAAGAACAGCTACCGGATTATATGATTCCTGCTGCTTTTGTAGTTTTGGAAGCACTGCCCCTAACACCTAGTGGTAAAGTAGATCGACGGGCTCTACCTGCACCAAGTAAGTCTCGTCGCGATTTGGTAGTTGAGTTTGTTGCTCCTCGTACTCCCACAGAAGAGATCTTGGCCAGTATTTGGGCTGAAGTGTTGGGATTAGAAGAAATTGGTATTTACGACAACTTCTTTCATTTGGGAGGAGATTCGATCCAGGCTATCAAACTTATTTCTCGGATGCGGGATACTTTTTCAGTAGAGTTGCCCCTGCGCTGCATATTTGAAAGTCCAACCATAGCTGAAATGAGCCAACACACCTCAGCTAGCGGGGACAAAGCAAACCAGCTATTACCGCCTATACAACCTGTGTCCAGAGATGGAGAATTACCTCTATCTTTTGCCCAGCAACGATTGTGGTTTCTGGATCTGCTCCAAGAAGGAGGTAGCGCCTACTATAACGAGCCAGTCGTTGTGCATTTAAGTGGTTCCCTTGATGTTACCGCTCTAGAAAAAGCCTTGGCGGAAATTGTCTGCCGTCACGAAGTACTACGAACTACTTTTAAGATTATAGATGGCTCGACCGTACAGGTTATTTCACCTGATTTAAATGTTGACCTGCCCATCGTTGACTTACAACAACTACCAAAACAGGAGCAGTCCATTGAGGTAAAGCAGTTGGTATTTGAGAAAGCCCAGCAACTGTTTGACCTTGCCAAAGGACCTTTGTTGCGAGTTTCACTGTTGCGTTTGGGGGAAAAAGAATACGTACTGTTGTTGATGATGCACCACATTATCTCTGATGATTGGTCAATGAGGGTATTCTTTGCGGAATTGTCTGCTCTCTACTCAGGGTTCCACTATCGGAAACCTTCCTTGTTGCCAGAACTACCTATCCAGTATGCTGACTTTGCCAGTTGGCAGGGTCAGTGGTTTACCGGGGAGGTGCTGGAAAATCAAGTGAACTACTGGAAACAACAGTTAGCTGGGATACCAACACTGCTAGAATTGCCGACGGATCGTCCCCGTCCTGCTGTGCAAACCTACCAAGGGAGTAGCTTCAAGTTTGAACTCAATCCCGAATTAACGACTAGGTTGAGAAGCTTAAGCCAACAATCAGGAGCAACTATTTTTATGAGTCTGCTAGCAGTATTTGGGATCTTACTATACCGCTACAGCTCTCAAGAAGATATTATCATTGGCTCTGCTATTGCTAACCGCAGCCGCCGTGAATTAGAACCACTGATCGGATTCTTCCTCAATACTATTGTGCTGCGTATTGATTTATCAAGAAATCCAAGTTTCTTGGAGTTACTCAGTCGGGTGCGCCAAGTTGCCTTAGATGGTTACGCTCATCAGGATCTGCCATTTGAACAATTGGTAGAAGTATTAAAACCAGAGCGATCACTAAGCCATAGCCCTTTGTTTCAGGTCATGTTTGCATTGCATAATGCCAACGAACAGAAAGCAGAGTTGCCTGAGCTAAACCTAACTGCTTTGGATATAGAAACGGTAACCTCGAAGTTTGACTTAACCTTGTTGATCAAGGAAACTGATGGAGGATTTCAGGCCAATTTGGAATACAACACTGATTTGTTTGATGAGACAACTATTGTCCGGATGGCAGGAAATTTCCAGACTTTGCTCGAAGGTATTGTTGCTAATCCACAAGCACAAGTTTCAAAGTTACCGTTGCTGACAACAGCGGAACGCCAGCAGCTATTGGTGGAATGGAATAATACGTTTGTGGACTATCCTCAGGATAAGTGTATCCATCAGTTGTTTGAGGAGCAGGTAGAGAAAACTCCTGATGCGATCGCAGTAATGTACGAAAATCAACACCTGACTTACAGTGAATTAAATGGTCGTGCTAACCAGTTAGCCCACTATTTACGTTCAGTGGGTGTGGAAGCAGATGTGCTAGTTGGGTTGTGTGTGGAGCGCTCCCTGGAAATGATTGTGGCAATATTAGGCATTCTAAAAGCAGGTGGAGCTTATGTGCCCCTTGATCCAAAGTATCCCCAAGAACGCTTAAGCTTTATCCTGGAAGACACTCAAGTCAAAGTATTGCTGACTCAAGAGAAATTCCTAGAATCCCTTCCTCAACATCAAGGGCGTATCGTCTGTTTAGATACTGACTGGCAGAGGATTAACCAAGCCAATCAAGATAATTTCAATAGCACAGCCAGCTCTGAAAATTTAGCTTATGTGATTTATACTTCGGGATCAACAGGTCAGCCTAAAGGCGTGGAAGTGGTTCATCGTGGCGTTAATCGTCTTTTGTTTGGGGTAAATTACGTTCATCTAGATGCAACAGACAGATTTCTTCAGATGGCTCCAATTTCTTTTGATGCTTCCACATTCGAGATTTGGGGCGCTTTGTTGCATGGTGCTAGATGCGTTCTTTTCCCAGAAAATATTCCCACTGCTAAAAATCTGAGGGCAGAAATCCACAAACATGGCATTACTATTTTGTGGCTGACGGCTGCTGTGTTTAACTCTATTATTGATGATGACCCACAAGCATTGTCAGGAATTAAACAACTACTCATTGGTGGGGAAGCACTTTCGGTGGCTCACGTTCAGAAAGCACTTGAAACTCTGCCATTGACAACAATCATTAATGGATATGGCCCGACAGAAAGCACGACTTTTACTTGTTATTATCCTATTTCTAGACAACTTGAGACGACGATAGAGTCAATTCCCATAGGAAGACCAATTGCTAACACGCAAATTTACATTCTAGACGAGTCTCTACAACCCTTGCCTGTGGGTGTGCCAGGAGAATTGCATATTGGTGGTGCTGGATTGGCACGAGGCTATCTTAACCGCCCTGAGTTAACACAAGAGAAATTCATTTCCAACCTGTTTAGCGCTGATTTAGATTCCCGCCTTTATAAAACTGGGGATAAGGCTCGCTATTTAAGTGACGGCAACATCGAATTTCTTGGACGCATTGATAACCAGGTTAAAATTCGCGGTTTCCGCATCGAACTTGGAGAAATTGAAGCTGTCTTAGGTCAACATCCAGCTGTGCGGGAAACAGTAGTTGTGGCCAGGAAAGACGCTGACCAGAAACGTCTCGTGGCTTATATTGTTTCCGAGCAAAAAGAAGAGCTAACTAGTAGCCAATTGCGACAGTTTCTGAAACAAAAATTACCGGATTACATGATTCCCTCTGGCTTTATCTTCTTGGACAAACTCCCGTTAACCCCCAATGGCAAAGTTGATCGGCGCGCCTTACCTGAATTAGATACATCTAACCGACCTCAAGACGCTGGCTTTGTTTCACCTCGTAATTCCCGGGAATTGCAACTGTCCCAAATTTGGTCTGATCTCCTCAATGTCAACCCAGTTGGAGTTAAAAATAACTTCTTTGATCTTGGAGGTCATTCTCTGTTAGCAGTTCGTCTCATGGCTCGGATTAAACAGCAGTTTGGAACTGATTTACCTTTAGCTACCCTGTTCACGGAACCGACTATTGAAAACCAAGCTAGTCTTCTGGTCAATGCTACTGAGAACCAATCTTCCTCTCCCCTAGTTGCTATTAACAAGGTAGGAAACTTACCTGCTTTCTTCTGTGTTCATCCGGTTGGGGGCAATGTTCTTTGTTATGCACAGTTAGCTCGTTATCTAGGAGATAACCAACCCTTTTACGGGTTGCAATCCCCTGGTTTATTTGGTGAGTCTGAACCATTAACCGGAATTGAGGATATGGCCAGTTGCTACATTGAAGCCTTGCAAACTATTCAACCGGTCGGGCCGTATTATTTAGGAGGTTGGTCATTAGGAGGTATTATTGCTTGGGAAATGGCTCAACAATTATCTGCTGCTGGGGAAGACGTGGCTCTGCTAGCATTAATCGATAGCTATTCACCTGTTGCTATTGACCGACCAGAACAGGTGGATCAACAGATGATGGCAAGCTCTCTAGCTAAGGATTTGGGTAGTGTTTTTGGTACAGAAAGGCAGATTGCAGTTGAGAAGCTTACAGCAAGTTTCGCCCCCCTAGCCCCCCAACTTTGGGGGGAACTTGAGTTAAAGTCCCCCGCCCCCCTAACCCCCCAATTTTGGGGGGAATTAGCGGATGCTTCGCTTTTTGATAGTCGGGGATTTAGGGGGCTTGCAGCTAAAGGTAGTGAGGTCAATTTATCTGAAAACGAGTGTAAGCAAGGAGGGCTAGAGCAGCAATTGCAGCACATCCTTCAGGAAGCGAAAGGGCTCAATATCTTACCACCGGAAATCGGTATGGAGCAGATGCGTAAGCTGTTTGGAGTTTTCCAAGCCAACTTAATGGCTATGTATCGCTATCAACCCCAGCCCTATTCTGGTCGGATTGCTCTATTTTGTGCCAGGGAGTTAGAAGCAGAAGACCGAGGTTGGCATGAGCTAGCAGTAGGTGGTCTAGAAACTTACAGGATTCCTGGAGATCATTATACTATGATGCGCTCACCCGATGTTGAGATTTTAGCTAAACACCTAGAGGTTTTAGTTAGAGAGTGAGTGAGGCTCTAGTATTGCTGCACACCAAGTCAACAGTAAGACTATCCTGAGCTTTTTTGTTCAATGTAAATCATACGAGTTCGGATTGTAATCCCTAGGGTTGGAGAAGTCCAACCCACAATAAAATAATCTTCGGTGGCATTTTCGATGGCAATTTTAGAGTGATCATAAACTGGAACAACAAAGTTTTTAATATATTCGTCTGTTGTTTCATCAAGGCTAATTATACTAGTTTTTCGGGCAATTCGACCGATGTGTTTTATCGCTGTTGCGGCGTCTTCGACACACAGTAACGAACTTAAACAAAAAACAAAATCGTAGGACTTGCTATCAATTTCAGCTAGGGCTGTTTCAATCGATTTGTGGATAGTTTTATAACCCCTTTTTGCCGCAAAATCCAGCATCTTACTTGAAATATCAATCCCTGTATAGTCAAACTCCCCTTCCAACAATTCACTTAAAAACCCTGTCCCACAAGCAATATCTAAAACACTGCCTTGATGGTGATTATGTCGATTGAAGATTTTAGCCGCCTCATATACATGCTGTGCATTACAACTGGGATCTTTTAACACCTCGTCATAGTTAGCAGCAAATTTATCATAAAATTCTTCAGCAGCAATTTTTGTTGACATAGTTCCTATTTACAAATTTAGATAGAGTATACATCTTAATTATCTTAGAACAAATCAGGGTAGTGGTAAAGATGTGGTGATTTGGCTATGGTAAGCGTCAAGGTAACGGTAGCTAAAATCACTCTTGTGTACTACTACCAAAGTCCTTAGCCTTTAAAACTTCAGGTTTAGGGTAAGTCTACCCATGTAAGCATTTTGTCCTTAGTTAGCTAAAGCGCTCTATTTATCAGGTCATTTCCTTGCTCTACTGATAGTAGCGTGACCTACGGTCAATCGTTTTTTGAGTTTGTAGCTTGTAGGGTGGGCCAAAAAAGTTGGGTTATTTTGACTATTATAGATAATATAATTTTGCCCACCCTACTTGAATTATGTGTACTGATAACTGTTCGCGTAGCGCATTAGCTGATCGCTGATAGCTGTTCGCTAATAACTGATAGCTGTTCGCGTAGCGTGCGCGTCGCGCATTAGCTGAAAACTGATCCCTTACAATTCTTCCTCTATAGGCTCGCCGTGATCAAAAATAATGATAAATTCGGCATCCGGCATCAACCGTTTCAAAGCCTTTAAATGGCCCTTGACCAAAGGTCACGCTACGCGAACGGCATCGGAACGCTTGCGGAAACGAGCAACAACGACCCGTTGCATCTTCGATAACAGCCTAATAATTACCCATGGATGTAGGCGTTGATGGTAAGACATAATCTATGTATCTCCTGTTACTGGGGGACCAAGAGCCAGCCACACCGGCCTCGCAAAATCCGTTGGCTGGCTCTTCCCGTGGACGTTTAACGACCACAGTTTTACTATAGCACAAAAAATGGCATATTATAACATATTTGTTAAATTTTTGTAACAAAGTTTTTAGGGAATTTAGAATTTAGAATTTAGAATTTAGAATTTATACCAAAAGTCAAAAGTCATGAAATACATAAAGATTGCAAAAGCCAATGTATATGGTCATGTTTTTATTTTAAGTATGACGCTACTTTTGAAAACTGGTATTACTTGTCTCTCCTCTAAGAATTAGCCGTGACAGCAGCAATACGCTTCAAAATACCCAAAACATCATATAAATAATTGCCAGGATTCCAGATATCAAACGCTTTTGATAAACCATAGCGTAGGGTTTCGCCTTTAACTAACTTGATAAAGATAAAGCTAGCACCATTAGTAACAAGACCAAATGTTGGTTGCTCTGTTTGGGGACTCTTCAGCATGTAAACTAGTGCTTGAGGAATTGCTGGTTGTAAGGAAACAGCAGAACGTTTGGACTCAATAACGGCGATCCAAATTGGTTTGCTCACGGCCAAAATCTCAATCCGTCCTTTGACAATTGTGTCTTCATCTTTATCTTCAATGGGTAAAGACACTTCATACTCTGCTTGAACCTTAAAAGGCGGTTGATAAAATCCTGCCCAATCCAATAAAGGAGAAACAACAACCATTTTCACTAGGTCTTCTAGTACCAAATCTTTAGACAAGTACTTGTAATTAGCTTTTGCTCTATCAAGAATTTGCCTTTCTATTTCACTTAGTTGGGGCAGGTCTTCCACGCACTCTGGAAAAAACTCTGGCTCCATTACTTCTTGGAGCTTAAATTTATCTTCTACGTCACTAAGGCTGAGTTTTGATGGATAAATAATAGTAGCCATGATGGATGGATTTTACGGACTCATTTTTCCATGATATCTCAAATAAAACCTGTGGCATTATCGGGTGCATCAAGACAGCGACTCGTGCAGTTTTAACCGCTGTGATACCTACCACCTTGGGAATCGACTAGTTCGACGTATTGCATTCGCCTTTCCCCTAAGAGGTTGTCTGAGAAGTCTCATTTGCTACATCCAAGCCCCCGTTGGTCCCCCAAGCGAGGGATTGCTCGCTTGGGGGACTTTTACCAACAAATTGATTCTTGTTCCCCCCAGAATTGGGGGGCTAGGGGGGCAAAATTCAGTATCAAAAAACTTTTCAGATATCCCCTAAGCAATTATATGACTTTGCGGCAGTTATGGGTAACTTCATATCAGGGAACTTCGGATCAGTGGAGAAGAATTGACGGAAACAGTATCATAAAACCAAGAAGGAAAGTACCTGACCCGATTGAGAATTGCTATAGTATGGTCACATCTGTTTCTGGAACTAGCTGCTAATGGTAAAGATAGCTGCCTTACCTTTGACTCTCGAAGAGTTTCTGGAACTCCCAGAGACTAAACCCCCTAGGGAATATATTAACGGTGAAATTAGCCAGAAACCAATGCCTAAAACTCGCCACTCCAGACTTCAGGGTAAGTTGACTAGTACAATTAATACTGTTGTTGAGGAAGGGCAAATTGCCTACGCTTTCCCAGAGCTACGATGTACTTTTGGCGGACGGTCAATTGTTTCGGATCTAGCAGTTATTCGCTGGCACCAGATTGAATTTGATGATGAAGGGGAGCCTGTAGATGATGTGTTTATTGCTCCAGACTGGACTATTGAAATTATCTCTCCAGGCCAGAGTTCAAACCAAGTAATAGGTAATATTTTACATTGTATAAAACATGGTTCTCAACTAGGATGGCTAATTGACCCTTACGACCGCTCGGTCTTGATTTTTCTACCTAACCAACAACCGGAATTGTTTCTGGTAAGTGACTCTCTAGTGGTGTTAGATGGTATCGAGCTTCAGTTGACAGCAGAGGAAATTTTTGGCTGGTTGAAAATGGGAAGTTCAGCAACATAAGGGAGTAGGGAGTAGGGAGTAGGGAGTAGGGTAAGGGTGGGAAGTGTGGGGAGATGGGGAGATGGGGAGATGGGAGAGATTTTTATTAAGCGATGCAGCGCGGTCTTGGGGAGGCAGCGCGGTCTTGGGGGTTCCCCCCATGAGCGACTGCCGTGGTTTCCCCCATGAGCGACTGCATCAAGACAGGGTAATTATCCCGATCCGAAACTTAGTCATAGCTTACTTTTAGGTGCGACCCGTGGCGAATTTAATTCGCCTACGGAAAGCGCACCTTTGACTTCTGACTTCTAACTTCTGACTTGCGCGTAGCGCTATACTTGGCTGCTGCTGTGGTTTGGCTTAACTGATGACACGCCCTAGTTTGCTTGATTACCAAATTTTGATAGTGTTAAGAACAAGCACTTAAGTGATATAGTACTACGCATTAAGGTGTTTGACATTGATACAAGCAGCAAAAGGTGCGACCCGTGGCGAATTTAATAATTAGATGCGGAAAGCGCACCTAAACTGTTTTAATCAACTTTTGCCTTTTGCCTCTTGCCTGTTGCCTTGCGCGTAGCGCTATATTACACAGCTAAAGCCGGAGTCAGCCTGTGTTCCATAGATTTAGTAAATCAAATATGCGCCGTTGGCTCGGAGTATTGTTTCTCATCAGCCTGACATTATGTTTATGGCTGGGTAATCTATCTTTAATAACAAAGCAAGCAACGATAGGAGAATTAGTCAACGCTCAAGATACCAATACAATTCAACAGGTAAATCAAGGTATTGAACGCTATGCTAGGGGAGATTATCGCGGTGCAATTTCCTTATGGAAAGAAGCGTTAAAGGTATATGAAAAAAGTAATGAAGTGGAAACTATTGCAATTGTTAATGAAAATTTAGCAAGAGCCTATCAGCAGTTGGGGGATACTCAGGAAGCACTTGGCTATTGGGAGAAGGTAATTTATTACTATCAGACTATTGGCAATTTACAAAAAGTAGGGCAAGTGCTTACGGAACAAGCGCAAGCCTATAGTAATCTAGGACAACCAGGGAAAGCAATTGCGCTGTTATGCGGTCCTAATTACGACAAATCGCCAGGGAAGCGAGAGTGTTTGCCAGGGAGTGCATTACAAATTGCTCGTGAGCAACAAGATAAACTGGGGGAAGTAGCAGCATTAGGAAGTTTAGGTGAAGCTTATCGTCTCCGGGGTGATTACGACGAAGCAATCGACTATTTAGAAACGGCATTAGAAGAGGCCAAAAATTATAATAATCCCGCCTATATTGTTTTGATATTAAATAGTTTAGGTAACACTCATGCAAGTCGTGCCCAACTTTGGAATTTACGGGCTAAATCTGCTGCCCAACGTCGTATTCCTAAAGCCAAGGAATTTAAATCTAATGCCAGGGAAGATTATCAGAAGGCTTTGGGCTATTTTCAATGGAGTTTGACACAATCTCAAGAACAAGATTATAAATCGGCTCAAATGCGAAGTCTACTGAATTTAATTCAGCTTTATGAACGCACTCAAGACTTAAATTTAGTTGATGCAGCAACGATTAATGTAGATATTCAACAAGCTTTAGAATTACTCGCTCATTTACCAGATTCTGTTACGAAGGTATATGCAGCTATAGATTTAGCTAATTTACCTGATGGTGATAGTAATATTACTTCGCCCTTAACCCAGTGTTCAGCAAAGGGAAAATTAGCAGATGCACAAGCAACAACAATACTAAATCAGGCTATCGAAATTGCCCAAAGATTGCAAGCAACACGTGCTGAATCTTATGCTTTAGGTGCCCTAGGTCATTTTTATGAATGTCGTAAAGCCTATCAAAAAGCTTGGACATTAACTCAGAAAGCACTGTTATTAGCTGACCAAAATTTGCAAGCTAAAGATAGCCTTTATTTATGGGAATGGCAAGCAGGTAGGATATTACAAAAGCAGAACAAAGAGGCACAGGCGATTCCTTTCTATCAACGTGCCTATAATACCCTAGATAAAATTCGCAGTGATATTTTAATTGCAGAACGGGATTTACAATTTGACTTTCGGGATGTAATTGAGCCTGTTTATCGTCAGTTAGCCCAGTTCCGAATTGAGTTAGCTTCTCTGGATGAAGAAAATCGTAATAAAGAATTAAATTTGGCCTTAGCAACGGTTAATTCTTTAAAACTAGCAGAGCTACAAAATTATTTTGGCAATGATTGTATTTTGGCAGCTATTAATAATACTCAAGTTGATGAACTTTTAGAAAAAAACACAGCCGTGTTTAGTTCCATTGTTTTAGACGATGGTACGGCAATGATTTTGACTCTGCCAAATAAGGAAAAACACTTACACTGGATCAAAGCATCACGGAAAGATTTTAGAAATCAGATTGAAAAATTCCGCCAAGGATTAATAGACGGTCAATTGTCAATCACTTATGATACTACTGAAGCTAAAACGTTATATGATTTGATGATTCTTCCTTTTGAAGATTATTTAACGTCGCAATCTATCGAAACTATTGTTTTCATTCAAGACAGCTTTTTGCGTGACATCCCAATGGCTGCCCTTTATGATAAAAAAGCTCAGAAATACTTAATTGAAAACTATGCGATCGCTACCACCCCTAGTTTAAGTTTAACTGCACCCAAAAAACTAAATACTCAAACAGGTCGTGCGTTAATTTTGGGGGTCAGTAAAGAAGCAATAATTGACGAGCTCCCATTCCGAGCTTTGCCAAGTGTACCCTTAGAAATCAAAGAAGTTCAAAAAATATTTCCTAATCATAAACAGTTTATAGATGAAGACTTTGAACCGAAGAAACTAGAAAAGGAAATTCAAGATACAGTTTACCCAGTTATTCATATAGCAACTCATGCTCAATTTGGAATAATTGCTGAAGATACGTTTTTAGTTACAGGAAATAATAATAAACTCACCATCAATGAATTAGAAACAGTCTTACGCCAAGTCAGTGGCGGTGCTGCCTCTGTTGAGCTTTTAGCACTAACGGCTTGTCAAACAGCGGTAGGTGATGAACGTTCTAGTTTGGGTTTAGCTGGTGTAGCTTTGCAAGTTGGGGTCAGAAGTGCAATGGCTTCCCTTTGGTCTGTGGGAGATGAATCTACATCTTTGTTAGTGAAAGAATTTTATAGAAATGTACATCAATTGGGAATGAGTAAAGCTAAAGCGTTACAAGCTGCTCAGAAAAAATTACTTAAGGCAAAAGAAATCCCAGAAATAAATAACCAATATGATAATCCTTATTTTTGGGCACCGTTTATTATGATTGGTAATTGGTTGTAAAACCTAGATAGGGTTTGCTGAAAAAGTCTTTTGGTATTGGTAGGAGTCAGGAGTTGGAGTTACGGAGTTAGGAGAAATGGGAATTATATAGGAGGTAGTCGGAAGACTTGTCCCTTTATTTTTCTGCTCTTGTCTGCCCAAAAGGCTAAGTTATTGAGCTTTTTCGACCGAAAAGCTGGGACTTTTAGAGACCAAAAAAGGCTAAAACCTTTATCTGTCAATGCTTTGATAGTTAATCAGCAAGCCCTAGATATAGCACTACGCATTAAAGTTAAGACATTTATAAAAGTAGTAAAAGCTATTATAATCAGCTATTGCCTATTGCCTATTGCCTATTGCCTATTGCCTTGCGCGTAGCGCTATATCACTTATCCATATTTACAATTTCCTCCAACCACTTAATTTTATCAGCATCTTCTTCTAACTCAGACTTAGCCAGGTCTTCCACTAAACTGGAACCAAGCTTTCCCATTTTTCCAGGTTGTGCCAACCTTAGCGCTTCCGTAAATGCTTCATACCAAAAATCAGCCCCAGCATAGATATCTACTTTATTGTAACTATTAACTGTAGTAGATAGCCTTCTTTTTATCTGTGTTGGCAACTCTACAACTCTGAATTCTGCCCTTTCGACTATAGCACCATCTGGACAACGAATTGCGATCTGCCACAAATATTTTTTACCTACCGTTAATCCTGGGTGATTCTCTGGTAAAGACAGCTGAAAAACTCCTGGTTGAGTTTGCTTTTTAATGGGACTACCCAATTGTTTAAGTGTATTATTCGACTCAAACTCAAACAGTCTAAACTCTATTTCATGAGAACTGGAAACAAAGCCAGCAAAAGTGGGATGCACTGAAGCGGTTTGACCAACATAAGTCTGAGGTGCCAGGAGTGTCAGGGGTATTGCTTCACCTGGACATCCCCTAGGACCTCCAGTTCGGGAATAGTCACTAGTAGGTTTTCGATCACGTGGTGTAAAACGAGCAGTAGTGTCGGAAGAGTCACTAGCAGGTTCTCGATCACGTGGTGTAAAACGAGCAGTAGTGTCGGAAGAGTCACTAGCAGGTTCTCGATCAGGTGGTCTATATTCAGCTATAGCAAATGGCACAAACAATAGTAACAAACTGAGGGTACAGCTAGTTACTAGTCTGTAATTAATAGGTTTGTTAAGGAATCCTAAACCTTGAGTAGTCATACTATTCGGAGATTGTAATATTTTATTGTTTACGACGACTTTTATAATCTGTTAATTGCCACGTTAGTTCACATAACGTTCCTTTAGGAAAAAGAGAATCACGTCTAAAATCACCTCCCAAACTTTTCGCAACATTTTTGAGTAACTGTGTCCCTTTGCTTTCAGTTAATGAGGAAATACCAGAACCATTATCTTTTATGCTCAAAGTGTACCACCCTTGATTCTCTTTACCAGTAGCTTCGACACGTTTTACTCCTTTAGCGTGTTTTCCAACATTGCACAAAGCTTCTTCGAGAAATAGGCATAGTTCTTGTCTTTGTTCAAGGTTCAAGTATTTTTCATCAATGGGATCAAATGCACGAATTTTTACCTTCATAGTTTTTAAATACTCCAAGTCATCACGTTCCAATGTACTGGTATATACTTGATAAAAAAGCTCATGAATAGAACGTTTTAACTCTAACTTTAAACCACTTCCTAATCTTATACTTTCTTTTGTAGTTAGTGCTTCTAGATTCAGATACTCGCCAATTTCTCTGATTTCATGATTGAGTTTCTCTAATTGCAATAGTAATTCTTCTTGTGGTGCATCTTGACTTCGCAGATGCTTCAACACATGGGCTAATGTTTGTAGAGGACCAGCATGAATAAGATCAAATGTATGTTTTCTTGTACGTTGACGTTCCTTAATTTGAGACTTTAAAGCCTGGTCATGTTGATAAAATGCAAACGCACTTAGTCCCAAACCATTAATTACTAAAATTAACAAACCTGGTACTAAAGAAACCCACCATCCCCATACAATTAGTAAATAGGTGATTCCAATTAAAGCAAAACTACTAGCACCAACAGCTAATATATTTTTCCATAGAGATTGAGTTATCCGAGCGATAATCATGGGAATAACACCCCAGATGATTATCCACAAATATTCCCATTTATCAGACCAAACGTTTAAAAAAGGTCTGTTATTTAAAACACCATTAATTATCTGAGAACTAACATGAGCATGAAATTCTACACCATAAATATGACCGTTAATTTTTGCATAGGAACCAGCAACTGCTGAAGTATTAAAACGGTCAGGGACACTCTGAGCAGTGATGCCAATAAAAACAATCCGGTTATGAAATAATTTCGGGTCTAGTTGGCCAGATTGAATATCTTTGAGTGATACAATAGTAAAGGGCTGTTTGCCACTCCGAAAATTAACTAACATCTTTAATCCACTATCATTCCCCCTGATATATCCCCCAGAATTAGGGAAAAAGCGAGGGAGTTCTTTGGTGTCAAACCTGATAGTATTAGGATCACTGATACCCGTTTCTATATTAATCCCTTGCGCAGATAAATAGGCTTGTGCGACGCGCAGGGATAGGGAATATTTGTCTTCATCGAGATTGTGGGGGTTTTGCGGTGATGGAGTCCAAAGCAAATAACGTCTATATTGACCATCTTGATCTGCAATCAGATCAGAAAACCCCACTTGCTGTTTCGGTAATTCTGGAGGTGGAGGAATTTGCTCGGGTGGTAATATTTTTTCAATCCCAATGATAGTTTTGTGTTGCTGAAAGACTTTTGTTAGTTTGGCATGATCTGGCTCAATAGGTATATCTCTAACAATATCAAGACCAATAGCAATTGGCTGATACTCTTCTATTGTTTGGATCAGTTCAGCGATTTCTCCATCTGGTATGGGATAACGTCCAATACTGCGGATGTCTTCTTCGTTAATACCAACAACTACAACCTTATCATCTGTTGGTTCCCCAGGACGAAGACGTAAAAAAGTATCAAGGGCCATCCACTCGAAAAATTGCAGTGAACCTATTAAACGTAGTATAACCACTATTATGATAACTGCTATTCCTGGAAGTGCAGCTTGTCGCCATATGGCAATTTCTGTGTTGATTTTTTTTCTAATTTTCCATACCATATACCAATCCTAAATGAATTGTGATAATTTTTTTTACCTTTTCCCTACTCCCTACTCCCTACTCCCTACATGCTAGTTGAGCGATAGTAAGATTTTGAAATAGCTTACTTACAAATAACTCTACTGAAAATGCTTGTCGCACCCGAGACACCACCTGAGTTGCCATCAAAGAATGACCACCCAAATCAAAGAAGTTA
>NZ_JAAHIG010000231.1:0-14822 GCF_010692305.1 Moorena sp. SIO4G3
TAGCATGTTTAATAAGGGTGCTACCGATATCATTTAATCCTAATTCTAGGCAACGCTCTCCAGCCCTACGAATCCAAGTATCCACAGGTTGTGTAATTTGTACTGCTTTAGCACTAAATTCGATCATAAACCTAAGCATTATCATCAAATTTAGGCTTGGTCGTAAAAGTGTTTGGATAGTTGGATGTTGGGAAAGTAAACTTCTAGCAGGAATGAGCTGTGATTCATAAAATACTTGAGGATTCATGTCTAATCTCCTTTACTAGTTGTCTGCTAAGATAATTGTCGATATAAAGTCATCATTTGTTACAGTTTCATTTCTCCAGGAATCTTGAATCTGTACCATTCCTCTGGAATATCAAGGTCAGGAATGCTTAAACGACATTCCATCGGCTCAGTTTTTGAAACATAAAACTTAAAAAGTTTATTATATGGAACATACTTGATAAAACGAGTTTTAATGTTTAGATAATCGGGAAAATTGTGGAATATAGAAGCATTACCGCAAGAAACGACTAAATTTTCATGTTTTCCATCAAAATGAATAAAGTCTTGAGAGTGAGCCACTCCCATCAGTAGCTTACCGATGCCTTTACCTTGCCATTGTTCTTTAATAACAAACTTAGTTAATTCTCTAAAATTTTCTCCAGAATATCTATCTATTGCTTGTGCCTCTAACAAGATTTGTTCTATATCTTGAGCCGTAACATTAGCATAGCGTTCCAAATCTGTACTATGCAAATATAACCCCATCGTCGCAATTAATTCTCCATTGTAAATTCCCATCAAGTAATAATGAGGTAGTAATTCTATTTTATTACTAGGATTAGGCTGTGTCGAACTAAATCTAATTCCAAATTGTTTAAAGTAAATCTGAGATATTAAAGATTGGCACTTAAGAATTTCTTCTCTTGATTCTGCCATTTTGAAGTATAGACATACATTCTTATTAGCCAAATAACTTTTGGCGCTCAAGTTACTTAAACTCATTTAATCTACCTTGGTATTTAGGGTTGTATTGAAATGAATCAACAAATAAAATTAAGAGAGCATTCTTTTTAAAACTTTACCTACTGCATTTTTGGGAATAAAATCAGTTATCTGTATGACTTTCGGAATCTTATATTTGGCCATTCTAGTCTCAGAGAAGTGGGTAATTTCTTCTGCTGTAACCCTTTGACCAAGCTTGGGGATAATGCTGGCAGCTACAACTTCACCTTTGATTGCATCTGGGAAACGATAAACAGCAACCTCAGCAATGGCAGGATGTTGATAAAGGACATTTTCCACCTCAGCAGGGTAAACCTTGAAGCCAGACACATTGATCATGTCCTTCAAACGGTCAACAACATAGAGGTAGCCTTCATGATCAATGCAACCAATATCACCAGTGTGTAGCCAACCTTGTTTAATCGTCTTAGCAGTTGCTATCGGACGATTCCAGTAGCCTAGCATTAAGTTAGGTCCCTTAACGAGGATTTCTCCTAACTCTCCTGGTTTGACCTCAAATCCTGCTAAATCAACAATTTTGACCTCAACATTTGCGATGGGAGTACCAACTGAGCCTGGTTTATACTTAGAGATATGGTTATAGCTCAAAAATGGTGAAGTTTCAGAAAGACCATAGCCTTCATAAATTTGAGCACCATGTAGTCTTCGCCATAGCTCAACAATTTCAGTGGGCATTGATGCAGCCGCTGTAAAGTAATAGCGAATTGAACTCAAATCATAATTGGCTGAATTTTTGCCGAGTAAATCAAGCAATTTGATGTAAACAGTCGGTACACCAAAAAACATCGTGATACCATGATCTGCGATCGCACTTAAAACCCCTTCCGGATGAAAGCGACGCTGGAGAACAATAGTAGCCCCAGCTTGAATGCCACTGTTGAGAATAGCATTTTGCCCAAAACAATGAAACAAAGGCAGGTAGAGCAATAAGCGATCATCTGGCTGAGTACCATAGCAACGATTTGCTGCAGTGCTGTTGAAAATCACATTGCCGTGGGATAGGGTAACACCTTTAGGAATCCCTGTTGTGCCGGAAGTATAAATGATCGCAGCAGCTTGATCATTACTCACATCAAGGGCTGAGAATTCTGACGCAGCATCTACAATCACCTGTTCGAGGGGAATTCCCCGCAGGGATTGACCTTCAGCAATCACAACCTGTTCTGGTTCAGGCAAAACATGATCGGGTACATTACCAATCAATTCCCCAGTCGTAATTAGCAGCTTCGGGCTACAGTCATTCAGAATAGTCTGGATTTCTCCACCGGTGAGCATGACATTGAGGGAAACAGCAATAGCACCAAGTTTTAAGATGCTAAAGTATGCGATCGCAAAAGCAGGAATATTGGGCAATAATAAAGCAACGCGATCGCCACTCTCAATACCATTACCCCTTAAACCATTAGCTAGGCGATTCACCATCTGATTTAGCTGTTGGTACGTGAAAGACTGACCTTCAAAGACTAAAGCTACTTGATGGGGAAAGTGCTGCTGATTGTAATCCAGACTTTGGGTAATATTCATCTTTGCATACCTATAAAGTCAACTGTTGGCAAAATTCGCTCCCCAGAGATCAGATCGGCAGCAATACGGGCAATATGGACATCTAAATGTTGCTGATCGTCATTGCTAATGTAGGGCTGATCTTGGCAGGGAGGACACTTCACCACTTCCCTAACTGCTAAGTAGAGTGGAATTGTCGAGGGTGATAGATAGCACGGAGTATCATAGTTACCTGCAATTTGATAAGTACGCAGATCCACAGCTTGCACTGCAAAAATCAGCGCTATGGCTAAATACTGCTGAAAAATTTCTAGGGATCGCCTAGCAAGGGTAGCTGAGTTAAAACCCTGACTGTTAATATTTTGGTTAAATTGTTCTGCATGGGTTGGGTAGCGGTCAGCAATAGAATTGCCGTAGAAACTCAACAAGGGCATTATGGAATTACCTGCAATTTGTAATCCTTTTAGCCCCATATTGATTGCTCGCTTGGGATTACCTACCAATGATGGGGGCAATCCTTGGTTAAATTCAGGAGTAACTAAAAGAGCAATCTGAGTATCTAGATGCTTGGCAAGCAGGCCAATGTAGTAGCGCAGGCGATCCATACCCATACCTACGTACTGCCCCAGAAAATTACCACCGTGATAGCTGGCTTGATTTGCCACATCAATCAAAGGATTATCCGTAACGGAATTAATTTCCACCTCAATTTCCTTGGTAATCTCTTCAATACCATCGGCAATTGGTCCTAAATACTGAGCAAGACAGCGCAGAGAATAGCGATCTTGGATCAGTTCCTCATCCTGATATGGATGACCACCATCTAACTCATCTCGGCTTAAACGTGAGCCATCTAGGAGTTTAAGCATTTGGTTAGCAGCCCAAACTTGGCCAGGATGGGGTTTGCAATGGTGTACAAAGGAATGAAAAGATTGATTGGTTCCTCTCAAAGCCTGGATGAATAAAGCTTGAATACCAAGGGTAAGGTTGAGTAACTTCCTCGCATCATAGATACAATTAGCAGCAATTCCCGTCATCACCGAAGTGCCATTCACCATTGCCAAACCCTCCTTGGGCAAGAGTTGCAAGGGTGACAAGCCTAGACGAGTAAGAGCGCTGAGAGCATCCATTTCCTCACCACAGAAATCAACTTGATAGCGAGGATCCAAACCGATAATTGCCCCAGTGATATAGGATAGAGGAACTAAATCGCCGCTAGCACCAATAGAACCAAACTCATAGACGTAGGGAGTTACACCTGCATTGAGGAATATTTCCATGCGCTTAATTAGTTCCAGCCGGATGCCCGATGCCCCCTGAAGATGGGAATTCATCCGCAGGAGCATTGCTGCTCTTACATCGGCATTCGATAACCGTTGACCTGCCCCTGTTTTAAGGAACCAAATCAGAGTATTCTGTAGTTCAGTGGCATCTTCAGGTGAAATGGCAATATTAGCCATACCACCAAAACCACTAGTAACACCGTAAATCGGTTGACCTTCTGCAACTGCTTTCGCTATGTATGCACGGGATTCCTCTACACGCTGCAAAACCTGAGTACTATTGGTAATCGCTACAGAAATGCGATCGCGAGCTACCTTAGCCACATCGTCTAGGGTTAAAGGAGAATCACCCACAATGACTTCCTGACTCCTATTCGATTGGTAGAGTTTTATGCCTTCGGATAAAGATCTAGTCGTCATTTTTGCTTTACCTACCCAATACTGACAAGGGTTTGTGCCTGCAAACCAGGTGCAGGGGCTGTCCCTAAAGCCACATCACCCCAACGCATAATCACTGCTCCCGCGTTAGATACTGAACCAATGGCATAAACTAAAACCAGGTCATTCTCACGAATTTTGCCGGATGCAGCAGCATGGTATAAATTTGCTAAGGGCAAAACCGGACCAATGTTGGCGTATAAGGGATTGACGTTAATGGTACGAGTCGAATCAATTCCTAATGCTTTGCTACAAACCTCGGTATACCAAGCTGTTGGCGTGCTGAAAATAAAGAAATCAATTTGATCGAGAGTTACATTAGCATCAACAGCAGCCCCCTGACAGCATTCGCGCACGTAACTAACGGTTGTCTCCCGCAGTTGACGACCTGCTTCTTGACTTGCTCGAATCAGTAATTTGGGTTTATTTTGACCATCGAGGGTTAATTCTGTGAAAAAAGCACCACAGGTCTCCGCTGTGTTGATAAACTTAGTACCAAGAATGCCTTGTCCTTGTGGTTGAGAACTGACGATAAAAGCCCCAGCTCCATCCCCCAGCCACCAGGCAAAGGGGTCTTCCTCGTCAGTAAAGCGAGTATAGGCTGTTGACATCACAACCAGAACGTTACGATACTCTCCGGCTTTGACCAGCGAACAAGCTGTGTGATAAGCAACATTGGTGCTGGAACAAGTGGAATCAAGGTTCCAAGCAGGAGTATTTATGTCTAACTTTTGGGCTAGAAAAGCGGCATCTCCTGGGACAATCTGTTCAGGAAAGATGCAACTGACGATAATTAAATCAATTTCAGCAGGAGAAAGTTGGGCAGCTTCTAGGGCATCACAGGCTGCTGCATATTCCATAGTCAGTGTAGATTCGCCTAATCCTAGCACCCGGCGCTCGACTGTACCCCGAAAAGGATCGGCAAGATAGGGCTGGATCGCTTCTCGCCAAAGAGTTACCTCCTCACTGTTTTCAGTCTTTTCCCGCGCAGCTAATGACTTAGACCAAAAAGACTGTTCTGCTTTGGCAACCGATTCGGGATAATTGCTTTTGTAGTAATCGTTGGTTTTGATCGTTTTGGGAAAATGAACAGCAAGCGATCGCATTCCAACAAAGTCAGATATTCTCGTCATGATTGTTCTCTTAAAATTGTGTATAATCTTGGACTATTAAGCTTTTAACTCGACTACCAATAGGAGCAACACAGGTAGGATCGATAATGACATCAACCACAAACGGTGCAGTGGAGTGCATGGCTTTGGTTAGTGCCTCCTCAAGCTCAATTTCTTGCTCAACTCGTATACCATCAGCTCCCATACTCCGGGCAAACTGAACAAAATCTGTTTCTGGAATCCCAGTATCTACCTCTTCAAATCCCCGCATCCCGTTACCTTGGGCACACATGTTGTAACGGGCATCATTGAGGACAATCCAAACAGCAGGAATGTTGTATCTAACTGCTGTGCTGATCTCACAGTTCATCAACATCGCCCCATCACCAACAATTGCAACAGCTTTACCTTGATGGCCCATAGCAGCGCCAACAACACCTGTAGTTGCATGTCCCATTGCCCCAAATCCAGTACTAACTCGATAGCGACCAGGTTGAGTAAACTGCAACAGATGACTGCCCCAAGCACAAGAGTTTCCTGCTTCTGTCATAATCAGGGCATTACTGCCTTCAACAATGACGCGCTGAATAGCACCCATCAGCATTGCAGGTCGCACTCTACCAGTAGATTGGGGTATTAGAGTAGGAAAGGTTGGTTGAGGAAATTGACCCACGGGCAAATGCTGGGGATGTTGTGGTAAATGCCCAAGCAAAGCTTGAATAAATCCATCCACATCCCCTTGAATAGCTAAAGTCTCCACATCCGGATAGGCAACACCAGGCACATTGGGGTCAAGATCAACATGAATAAAGCCTTTGGCTGGAACCATTTCCTGATGCCAAAAAGAGGTAAATTCCCCGAGACGGGTTCCTAGTACGAGAATCCGCTGAGGTTGATGTTTTCCCATATAGGCAAGCACAGACTCATGGCCACCTAAACCGGTAACACCGACAGTAATCAGTAATCAGTAATCAGTAATCAGTAATCAGTAATATTAGTTAATTACTACTTTTTTTGTGTTGATTTTTGTGAGCTTTTGGAGGTGCGATCGCACCCTCAATTCTTGGTTTTAATTTAGAGGCGATCGCACATATTTATTCCTTTAAGCAAGCACACACTTCATTTTTATTGCTTGAAGTTATTACTATCTGAAGACACTGCCATTAACTATATCAAACAATGGCTCTTCCTCAATAGAGGATGAGCCACTACTAGTCTGGCAACCCCCACTGATAGTTGCTAGTAATTATTCAGTAATTTTATGCAACAGTTGATGATTTTTCGGTAAATTTTGGCTAGATATATTAGTGTTTTTTGTGTTGGTTTTCATGATGGAAATACTCCTGTTTGCTTTCAGTGCAATCACTTACTCATTCAGTATGGCGTTGCCCTAAAAATCTTGCCCATAGGAAAAAATCAGGTATTTCAACACCTGATAAAAATCTGGCTGAGAAGAATTTATAGGAGAAAGTCAGGTTAAATCAGGTTTGGAATATAAATTATGCAACACTTATACCATCTTTCAAAAAACAAATTACTGACTTATAGCGTTTCTCGGAGTTATGAGGTACAGTCTTGATGCAGGGCATCTCTATTCCCTATTCCTTCTTTTCTGTTCCCTGTTCCCTGTTCCCTGTTCCCTGTTCCCTAAAATCCCGAATTTGTGTACCTCACAAGTCGTAGAATTGCTATAATCAACCATGGTGGCAAATCTTACGTATTTCTTCTTCTTCTGGATGAGTAGCAAGGTAATTTGTGAGCCAGTCGCAACCCAGCCTAATTAAATCATCTAGGTCTAGATCCAAATTCCATAGTTTGATTTTCCAACCACTACCGGCGGAAGCCAGAAACTTGCCATCGGGGCTGAAACTGATACTTGTGACCCAGTAGAGATGACCTTTGAGGGTTTGTAGCAGAGTACCATCTTCGACATTCCATAGCTTAACCGTGCTGTCCCAACTTCCAGAAGCTAAGGTCTTGCCATCGGGGCTAAAACTGACGCTAGAGAGCCAGTAGTGATGACCTTTGAGGGTTCGTAACTCAGTACCATCCTCGACATTCCAAAGCTTTACTGTAAAATCAGAACTGCCAGAGGCCAGGGTTTTACCATCGGGACTGAAACTAACGCTTGCTATCCAGTGGTTATGACCTGTGAGGGTTCGCAGGAGGGAACCATCCTCGACATTCCACAGTTTTATAGTGCGGTCATTACTGGCAGAGGCGAGGATTTTACCATCGGGACTGAAACTAACACTGGCAGCAACGTCCCTATGACCTGTGAGAGTTTGTAAAAGGATACCATCTTCCACATGCCACAGTTTCACGGTGCGGTCATTACTGGCGGAGGCCAGGAGTTTACCATCAGGGCTGAAACTAACGCTGGTAAGCTTGTCCCTATGACCTGTGAGAGTTTGCAAGAGAGTACCATCTGACACATGCCACAGTTTCACGGTACGGTCATCACTAGCTGAGGCCAGGAGCTGACCATCGGGACTGAAACTAACACTCCTAACGCGATCGCGATGACCTTCAAGGGTTTTTAGCTCGCTACCATTAATATCCCATAGCTTCACCTTGTTACCAACACTAGCAGAAGCTAGGGTTTTGCTATCGGGACTGAAACTAACGTTCAAAACTCGACTACGATGACCTTCAAGAGTTTGCGGTTCGATACCTTCAATATTCCATAGCTTTACTGTGTAGTCATTACCAGCAGAGGCTAAGGTTTTACCATCGGGACTAAAGGTAACGTGCCAAACAATAGCGCTATGGCCTGTGAAAGTTTGTGTCTCAAAATATTTCTCTAAATTCCACAATCTTACTGTGCCATCTTCACTAGCAGAAGCCAGGGTTTTAATTTTACTAGACTCTGGAGAAAAACTTACATTCCAAACTGGAGCAATATGACCTTCAAGAGTTTTCAGCAAAGTGCCATCTTCGACATTCCACAGCTTTATCGTTTTGTCAAAACTGGTAGAGGCTAAAATTTTGTTATCGGGACTGAAGCTAACGCTGGTGAGCTGCTCGCGATGACCTTTTAGGGTGAATAATTCCGTGCCATCTTCGATATTCCATACCTTCACTGTGCTGTCGTAACTGGCAGAAGCAAGGAGTTTACCATCTGGACTGAAACTGACGCTGGCAGAAATTTGGCCAAGATGACCTTTGAAGGAACGCAGGACCCTTCCATCTTCGACATTCCACAGTTCTACCATGCCGTCAAAACCAGCAGAAGCGAGGGTCTTGCCATCGGGACTGAAACTGACGCTTGTGAGCTTTTTGTTATAACTTTTGAGGGTTTTTAGCTCCGTGCCATCTTCCACATTCCACAGCTTGATTCTACCGTCTTCACTAGCAGAAGCGAGGGTCTTGCCATCAGGGCTAAAATTGACGCTCCAGACGTTGTCACTATGACCTTCAAGAGTTTGCAGCTCTCTACCCTCAATACTCCACAGCTTCACAGTCTTATCTGCACTAGCAGTAGCGAGTATTTTGCCATCAGGGCTGAAAGTCACACCTCTGATTCTGTCAAGATGTCCTTCCAGGCGATTAGTTTCTCTTATACCATATACTGCCTGCTGTAGTGCAGAAAATACCTCGTTCTGGGTCTTTTTTTTGGCTGGACGCAACTTTTCTAATGCTTGCAGTTTTTGTCCTGCCTTCAAAGCTTCTCGTAGTGCCTCAAAGGAACTGGATTCAAAGGCGATTTTTGAAGAAACACTGGCTAATAAAACATCAGCTTCTAGCAGTTGTCGCCTTGCTTGTCTAACTTGTAAACCTACTGATGCTGCTGTTACCAATGAAATCGCCAAAATTGTAGAACCAATGTTAACTATCCTCCGGGATTTTCGTTGTGCTTGCTTTAATTGGTCTTGAGCTTGCTGTTGTGCTAGAGTTAAAGTATTATTGGCCTGGGATAAGATCCGACTCTCTTCTTGTTTGAGTGCTAAGGCATGTTGAACTTCTTGCTTCTCTAGATCTTGACTAGTAGCTAAAAAGCGATAATCTAGATCGCTCAAGCTTTTAGTATTTGACCATGAAAGGGCTTCCTGCAATGCCTGACCCCGCAACAGTCGTGATTCATCTTGATAATTGGAACTAACCCAAGCCTTGAAGTCTTCAGAGTAGGGGCGCAGTTTCTCTAATTGTTTCTCAACCCACTCTATATTAAAAATCTGCTCATAAATACGGTTGTAAACTTTTAATTTTCCCTGCTGCTGAACCACCAACCCCGACAGTCGCAACTCGGTTTGCTCAGAACTCCCATCAGCGACAATTTTCCCCTGCTCTAAAATTTGCTGATATACTCCCAAAAGCTGACCAACACGCTGCTGGTTACGGAGAATGCGTTCGCGTATGGTTCGCAAATGCTCTGGTTCGTCTTGGGCTTCCCAATTTTCAATGATGCGCCTTTGAACTATCTGCTCAATGGATTGGGCACTGAGAATACTCCTACTGTCGGCACTCTGAGCCACCAGCTGGCATAACTTTTGGGTCAGAAACGGTTGCCCTCCTGTCCAGTTCAATAGTTCCTGAACCACTGCTTGGGGATGATCTACCTTACCCTCTAATCCTTGAGCTAATGGCTCTGTTTCAGGGAGTTGAAATCCACGCAGTTCAATCGCCTTACCAATATTAAAGGGGGTTTGAGTTTTATCAGTAATTAAATCACTAGGAGTTGCCACCCCTAACAGGGCAAAGGTGAGCCGTTGGAAGGCAAGATTGTCTACTCGTTGATTGTAGAAGAATCGAATCAGAGCAAAAAAATCATCTACGGAAAAGTTCTGACTCAGAACTCGGTCAATTTCATCGACGAAAATGACAATCTTGTGCTCAACCAGAACCAGCAGCACTTCCTCAATGAATAGACTCAACCGTTGCACAGGGGAAAGCAAATCCCGCTGCTCTCGCCACCAGCTGCGCCATTTAAATTGTTTGCTGAGCTGGCAACTACTCACGATAGAATTGACAATCCCAGCATACCACTTTTCTGGGGTGACATCCTCTTTGCCAATCCCGGTCAGGTCAATAAAACCACAGAGGATTCCTTCTGCTTGCAGCTTTTTCATTGTCCGCACCCGCAAGCTGGATTTGCCCATCTGTCGGGAGTTGAGTACATAACAAAACTGACCGGCTTTCAAGCTTTGGTAAAAGTCTTCGTCGGCTTGTCGCGTCACGTAGCTGGTGGCATTAACTGGGAGACTGCCACCAACTTGATAGTCATAGTTTGATTGTGGTTCTGTCATGATTGCTGTTTCATAAGCATTCAGCTAATGCGCTACGCGCACGCGTGCGCGTTCAGCCCTTAGCCGTCAGCTAATCAACGGGAAGTAGTCAACAAGCACCGGGGGTGCTGGTAGGGCTGGTTGAAAATCCCTGGTGGTTTTACTCATCCGACCCCGTGCAGTTAAAGCGCCTGCTAGCACCTCAAGTAGCGTGCGCTTAGCGCATTAGCTGATAGCTGATAGCTGACGGCTGAATGCTTACATTTTACGCTCAACCTGACTTTTCCCTATAAAACCTCACTAAACGGATTTAACTACTAATTAAAATACCTGATTTTTTCTCCATGGCAGGTCTGATTATTCCAGGAAATAATGATTGATATCAAGGTAATTAACAGAGCAAACAATTCAGGTTTGCCAATCAAGAACAAAGGAGAATCAAATGGTGGACATTAATGGCACCCTCGGCAATGACAATTTACCTGGCAACCCAAATCCAAATGGATTGAACACTGACGATACTATCAATGCTTTTGCTGGTAATGACCGCCTAATTGGCGGGCTTGGCGACGATACTTTACTTGGAGGCTCCGGGAATGATGGTTTGGTGGGAGTTAACTCTTCTGTCGCCAATCCTGGTCAAGGCGAAATTGATTTTCTGACTGGCGGTGCAGACGCAGATCGATTTTTTCTTGGAAATGTTAACAATGTCTACTACGATGATGGCAATTCCAGCACCTCAGGAACTGGTGACTTCGGTTGGATTACCGACTTTACCATCGAAGACAGAATATATCTTCACGGAGAAGCTAGCGACTATACATTGGGTTCTTGGTCTATGATCGGGCCTGATGGTCTTGTTTCTGGTACAGGAATCTTACTCATAGATTCTAATGGTTCAAATGAACTAATTGGTTTTGTGGAAGGAATTTTTGGTCTAGATCTCAATAGTTCCAATCAATTTGTTTATGTTTAGGACTTACGCAATAATATCTTGAAACCTTAGTTTTTCGTAGTGGTAATTCATGAATTACCACTACCTCCGAAGTTTTTTGCGTAAGTCCTGATGTTGTTTAGGAACCTATTTTAATAGTGGGTTACCTTTGTTGCCCAAGTAAGGATAGTCTGGGAGGGGGAGAGTTATAGCGTTTCTCAAATCAGAGCGACACTGAACCGTCGAGCTAATTAACGTTGAGCAATTTTCTCCCTTTCGTAAACCTCAATGATCTTTTGCCGTAAATCAATAGAATATCCTTTCATCCCTAATTCGCTTGCTCAATGCTGGTTAGTGTATCTCACTAATTTGAGAAACGCTATATACAAACCAAGGAGTAGTTTGGATTCATTTACGCTCTACTAATACTATGTCAGCTTCAAGCTAGAACTTGGTAGAAATATTCCCGGTACAAATTGCAGCGAGGGACAACATAGTTACCCTGTCGCTCTACCAAGCCCATACTGTGTAGTTTGTAAATCTCGATCGGATTTAGTTCCACTGGCTCAGATGACGTGACAACTTCCTTGAGGGCCTCAAGCAACTCTGGTGATTGTTGCAGTGTTTCTAAATGTCGCCGCAAATGGTTGCTATAAATACCTGCTTCTGTCGGTGCATCTTGCCACAACTGCTGGAATGTTACCTTGCCAGAGCCAATTTCATACATCGCTAACCTTACCAGATAGGGATGACCAGATACCATTGTCATTAATTTTTCTATCTGGGTATCATTCCAATTTAGTCCATGGAGCTGAGCCAAATTTTTGACCTGCTGTTGGTCAAACTCTCGCAACTCCACTGGAATCCCGGCGTTAAAGGGAGATTGATTTAAGTCTAAGGGAATATAAACTTCTGTAGAATGTGCTATCACTAGCCGCAGTTGCTTCCAGATATCTGAAATCTTGGCTTTCTCATGCCAGCTGCGCAGCATCCCTAAAAAGTCTTCTATTACTTCGGGGTAGGGGAAAACTCGATCGACTTCATCCAATGCTAAGACCAGGGGACAATCTATTTCTGCCAGTAAATACTCCTCAAAATAGACTGTGCAGTTATCATTACTCCCCAAAATTTCTGTATCCCAATAATCATTTAACTGATTGTCTAACTTTAACTGCCGACCAACTTTCAAACAGAGCCAGCGTA
Organism: Moorena sp. SIO4G3; assembly: GCF_010692305.1. Taxonomy (NCBI): domain Bacteria; kingdom Bacillati; phylum Cyanobacteriota; class Cyanophyceae; order Coleofasciculales; family Coleofasciculaceae; genus Moorena; species Moorena sp. SIO4G3. Next base: position 12,710 of record NZ_JAAHIG010000231.1, read on the forward strand.
GGAATTTATCTAAATCCGTTAAAATGGCTCGGTCTACACTGCTCAAATCTAAATACACCGTTTGAAAATCCTGGGATTGAGCATGAGCTAGAATCCTCATCATTAAGGAGGTTTTTCCCATTAGCTTTGGTGCTTTAATCCGAATCAGGGAACCAGGCATAATCACCGTATCGTAACCGAGAGATTCGATGCTGTCTCGGTTCACATAAAGAGGTGAATCCAGCGCCACCCAACCCGACGGAAATGGTAGCTTTGTTAGCGGCTCAGATGGTGGCTGCTCTCCATTGGTGCCCACTGATGTACCTTGACACTTTTTCCATGCTCTTCTCAGTGCTTGTTTGAAACTCTTTTTGGTAACCCTTTCTCCTAATGCTTTTGAGAGCTTATTCCATAATTTGTTGCCGATATCTTTGTTAAGATACTCAGCACTGTAGCCATACATATTGGCGATCTGATCATAGGTTTTCCCTTCCCAAGAACCCTGAAGTACTGTGGTTTCAATGTCACTGAGATGTTTGCCTGTATTTTTGAAGACAACTTGATCAGCAGACTCTTTTGCTTGTATCCAAGCTAACTCTGATTCTGAGTCTACTCCAGAGACTACACTCAGAACTGGACGGGAGGGGTAAAACTCATCAAATGCTTGAGCAATCATGTAACTAAAAATTTTGTAGATGTATACTTAGCTACCAACTACAGCCCCAGCATTCCAGATTTTTGGAGAAACTGATACATTCCGTCCTATAGGAAAGGGAACAGCGGATCACCGGAACAGGGAAGAGTTGAGGTAGGGTGGGCAGTGCTTACCAAAGCGATTGTTAGTTTTTAATTGGTCTTATCCACTGCCCACCCTACGGCTCTTTTGCAAAAGTCAGTTTTTGCCATGTACTTATAGTACTTATCACCCTGTTGTTGGCTATTTATGCAAGACGTCGAGATTTTAAGTTAGTTTAAATAATTTTTATTTTTGTTAACTAAACAACTATAAAAAGGTATCAAAAAGTCATAAGCGTTGAAGGTTTAAAACATTCAACGCTTCAGTGCTATTCTTACTACGGATTAAGTAACTAACGCAAATTCTTTCTCATTTGTAACGTTTGCTAATTGATTAATCAGGTTTGTTTAAGGAAAAGCTGAAAATCCTTAAGCAAAGCTGATTAATCAGTTATCGAACTCAAGTTTATTTAAGCCAAAGCTGGAAACCATTAAGGAAAGGTGATTGATAAGTTATCGAACTCAAGTTTATTTAAGCCAAAGTTGTAAATGCTTACAACAAAACTTATATATCAGCTGACAAATCAAAATTAGCTTGTGCCTGACTTGGTGCATAATTTTGAGAGTTATTCACGATCGTACGAGACCACCGCAGTGCTTCTAAACGAGTCAATTCTAGGTTTTGGGCTGGAATCTTATGCCAGATATCCAAGCTTTGTAAGCGCTTTCTGGTTTTGCCTGCTGCCCCTACAATAAATACTTGACGACCTTTATCTAAGGCTTCTTGAATAGCATTTTCCAAAGCGAGGGTAGCGGTAACACCTAAAATAGGTACATCACTGAAATCCAGAATCAGCACATCAAAACCTTCAATGGCATTGTGTTGACGGGAAATTGCCTTGGCAACCCCAAAAATCATCGGTCCACTGAGATGAAACAGTACAATACGACCATCACCTTGATCCAATAGTACTTTTTCTTCCTGGGAAAGCTGAATTTCCTCATCGTCATAGGTAATCGCCTTAACACTGTCTGCTCTATGAGCACTAAGACGCTCAATGGTGAGGATATTGGCAACAAATACTCCTACTCCCACAGCTACAATCAAGTCAACAAAAACAGTGAGTAAAATCACCCCGTACATAATCAGGGATGCTTTCCAAGAAATTTTATGGGCACGCTTGAGGAAACCCCAGTCAATAATATCAATACCTACCTTGAGGGCGATACCAGCCAAAACAGCAAGGGGAATACTTTTGGTGAGGGGGGCAGCCCAAAGCACAACTACTAGTAATGCTAAAGCACGGGCGATTCCAGAAAGGGCAGTCCTACCCCCGGTTTGGATATTAACCACAGTTCCCATGGTTGCGCCAGCCCCAGGAATACCGCCAAATAAACC
>NZ_JAAHIG010000232.1:0-14618 GCF_010692305.1 Moorena sp. SIO4G3
CTGGGGCCGCCCGGCGGCTTCACCCACGCGTTGCGTTCGATCTCCCGGCCTTCTGCGCCGGCAGAGATCTTGAGGACTCCGCCACCAACCGATCCGTCGGCCTCGCCCGCCACGTACGTATATAGGGAATAATTTGGCAAGCAAGCATATAATAGTCAGGATCTAATAACGTTTATGTCACCACAGAGCAACCACTATGCCCCGCCGCGATGATATTCACAAAATCTTGCTCCTTGGTTCTGGTCCGATTGTGATTGGACAAGCCTGTGAATTTGACTATTCCGGGACTCAGGCTTGTAAAGCACTCCGGGAAGAAGGCTATGAAGTGGTACTGGTAAACTCTAATCCAGCTAGTATCATGACTGACCCGGAAACGGCTGACCGTACCTACATCGAGCCCCTAACTCCAGAAATCGTCGAGAAGGTGATCGAAAAAGAACAACCATGTGCTTTACTGCCAACCATGGGGGGTCAGACGGCTCTGAATATTGCGGTTGACCTAGCTAAGAATGGGGTTTTGGAAAAGCATGGAGTGGAGCTAATTGGGGCAAAGCTAGAGGCGATAGAAAAGGCTGAAGACCGCCAGTTGTTCAAGGAAGCAATGGAAAGGATTGGGGTAGGGGTCTGTCCTTCGGGAATTGCGAATAATCTCAAAGAGGCTAAAGCGATCGCACAAGAAATCGGCTCTTACCCGCTGATTATTCGCCCGGCTTTTACCCTCGGGGGTAGTGGTGGTGGCATTGCCTATAACAAAGAAGAATACGAAGCAATGGCTCAGGGGGGTTTGGATGCTTCGCCAGTGTCTCAAATCCTGGTGGAACAATCTTTGTTGGGCTGGAAGGAGTATGAGTTAGAGGTCATGCGAGATTTGGCAGATAATGTAGTGATTATCTGCTCCATTGAAAATGTTGACCCGATGGGGATTCATACTGGAGACTCGATTACTGTTGCTCCTGCTCAAACCCTGACGGATAAGGAATACCAACGGTTGCGGGATTACTCGATTAAAATTATTCGGGAGATTGGGGTTGAAACCGGAGGGTCAAATATTCAGTTTGCTGTGAATCCCATCAATGGCCAGGTCATTGTAATTGAGATGAATCCTCGGGTTTCTCGCAGTTCTGCCCTAGCCTCGAAAGCAACAGGGTTCCCGATTGCTAAGTTTGCTGCTAAATTAGCCGTGGGATATACCCTCGATGAAATTCCCAACGATATTACTAAACAAACTCCTGCTTCCTTTGAACCAACTATTGACTATGTGGTAACTAAGGTACCCCGGTTTGCCTTTGAGAAGTTTCCTGGTAGTAAACCAATCCTTACGACTCAGATGAAGTCAGTGGGAGAAGCCATGGCGATTGGACGGACCTTTCTCGAATCGTTTCAGAAAGCGTTGCGCTCCCTGGAAACTGGACGGTTCGGGTGGGGATGCGATCGCAAAGAGAAGCTGCCATCTCTCGAACAAGTGCGCTATGGTTTACGAACCCCGAATCCAGAACGTATCTTCACGGTGGGTCATGGTTTGATGCTAGGGATGACTCTAGAAGAAGTACAGGAACTCACAGGAATTGACCCCTGGTTTTTGGATAAATTGGCGGAGTTGCTGGAAACGTCAAAATTCCTCAAACGTACCCCATTGGAAACTTTGAACAAAGAGCAGTTATGGGCAGTCAAACGTCAGGGATTTAGCGATCACCAAATTGCTTTTGCTACCAAGACCTCGGAAGATGAGGTGCGCGAATACCGTAAGCATCTAGGAGTAGTACCAGCATATAAGCTAGTAGATACCTGTGCCGCAGAGTTTGAGGCATTTACACCTTATTATTACTCCACTTATGAGGAAGAGTCGGAAGTGATACCTTCGGATCAGCGGAAGGTGATGATTTTAGGTGGGGGACCAAACCGGATTGGTCAGGGAATTGAGTTTGACTATTGCTGTTGTCATGCATCTTATGCTCTGAGTAAGCAGGGATTTGAGACAATCATGGTCAACTCCAACCCAGAGACAGTTTCGACAGATTATGATACAAGCGATCGCTTATATTTTGAGCCCCTGACCAAAGAGGATGTACTCAATATTATTGAGGCGGAAAATCCGGAAGGGATTATTGTTCAATTTGGGGGACAGACACCGCTTAAGTTAGCAGTGCCGTTGCAAGAAGCCTTGAAGGTTAGCAGGTTGAAGGTTGGCAACCAACAACTGGTAACCCAAATTTGGGGAACCTCTCCCGACTCAATCGACGTAGCTGAGGATCGGGAGCGGTTTGAGAAGATTTTGCGGAAGTTAGATATTAAGCAGCCACCCAATGGAATTGCTCGCAGTTATGGGGAAGCACTAGAGGTAGCGAAGCGGATTAGTTATCCAGTGGTGGTGCGTCCGTCTTATGTGTTGGGGGGACGGGCTATGGAAATTGTCTATTCCGATGAGGATTTGAAACGCTACATGAAGTTTGCGGTGCAGGTGGAACCAGAGCATCCGATTCTGATTGATAAGTTTTTGGAGAATGCAGTAGAGGTGGATGTGGATGCGATCGCAGATCATACTGGTCGGGTAGTGATTGGTGGCATCATGGAACACATCGAACAGGCGGGGATTCACTCCGGAGACTCTGCTTGTTCTTTACCCCACACCTCTCTAACACCCCTTGCTTTGGAAACTATGCGCACTTGGACCTACCAGCTGGCTAAAGCCCTGAAGGTGGTGGGGTTGATGAATATTCAATTTGCGGTGCAGGGGGAAACCGTTTACATTCTCGAAGCCAATCCCAGAGCATCCCGAACAGTTCCCTATGTCTCCAAGGCAACAGGGGTACCCCTGGCCGGGTTAGCATCTCGGATTATGTCCGGTGAGACCTTGGAATCCCTTGGGTTAACTGAAGAAGCTAGCCCTAAGCACATTGCAGTCAAAGAAGCGGTATTGCCCTTTGAGAAATTTCCTGGTACAGACACCCTCCTCGGACCAGAAATGCGTTCTACTGGGGAAGTAATGGGGATTGACACAGATTTTGGCAAGGCATTTGCCAAAGCAGAATTAGCAGCTGGTCAGCGTTTACCCCTGTCTGGCACAGTGTTCGTTTCCACCAATCACCGAGATAAGCACAATGTAGTACCAGTGGCGAAAGACTTAATCGAGTTGGGTTTCGAGCTAGTAGCAACCGATGGGACTCGCAAGGTGCTGCAAGAGCATGGACTGGATGTAGAGTTGGTGTTAAAACTCCATGAAGGACGTCCCCATGTCTTGGATTGGATTAAGAATCAAAAGATTCAGCTAATTATTAATACCCCTTCTGGAGAAGATGCCTATGCCGATGGGCGGTTAATTCGCCGAACAGCATTAGGCTATAAGATTCCGATTGTGACTACAATTGCTAGTGCTAAAGCAACAGCAGCAGCCATTCGTTCACTACAGTCGCAACCACTGGGAGTTAAAGCTCTACAGGACTATATTACGAATTAGGTTTTGCTCTCACAGCCGTAGGGTGTGTTAGGGACGGGCTCGGCCTAATTTTCTCAGTAGCCAGTGTTAGGATAGCCCGTCCCGTAACGCACCGCCAGGGTTTGGACTACATCTTTACCAATACCGTTCCCTTGAAACCTTCTGTTACCTGTTCCCTCTTGGGTGCATCTCATTGTCTTGATGCAAAGCGCGAGTGGGGGAAACCACGGCAGTCGCTCATGGTTTTGGGTCTGTGTGCGGAACTTGCTTCCGCACCTTGTAAGCCCCGTGGGAACCCCCAAGACCGCGCTGCCTTCCCAAGACCGCGCTGCATCGCTTTTGCTGTTTAACCCCGTGGTGCGTTACGGGGCGGGCTGTGTCTTGATGCAGTCGCTCATGGGGGAAACCCCCAAGACCGCGCTGCATCGCTGCCAACCCTGGCTACGAGGCGGAAAATGAGAACCCCCCCCTAACGCACCCTACGAAAAATTTTCTACCGTTTCCTTGAAAGCTTCTGTTCCCTGTTCCCTGTTCCCTGTTCCCTGTTCCCTGTTCCCTATACCTGAAACCCTTGATTTTTGGTTTAACTTGGTAAGTCCCACTAATTTTCCCAATCTTGGCTAGTATCACACAAAAAACTCTCCTCAATAACCTCATCAAAGGAATAAAGACAAGCTTCTGGGAACGTTCGTATTGGTAAATTAGTTTCCCGCAAAGCCAAATCAATACCTGCTTCATAGCCATCGATCATTGCTTCCGACCGGCGAGACTTTAAGCTGGGGTTTTGCCGTAAATGTCGTTTAATTGCCCGACGTTGTTCTCTAATACTCAAAAACCAACTGCGGCTACGATTCTCTGGCTGATACTGCCACTTCAGCAGATGACCAAGCAGAACGCAAAGGTGACTTACTAATTCCCGATATTCCTGTCTTCCCAAAGCTTGAATTTCTTCCTCCAGATGCTGCCAATCAAGCTCATAAAATTGCTTGTGCTTCAGTGCTTGGGCTTGCTGCTGAGTCCAAGCATAAAAGTCTTGGTGGTATAGGGAAGGTTTATCCATAAACTTGAAAAAGTTATTAGAATTTTTTACATTATCCAAAATACCTATATAGTTTATTCTCTCTTGCCTATTGCCTATTGCCTATTGCCTCTTGCCTCTTCCCTATTCCCTATTCCCTATTCCCTCTTACCATGTGAGAAAATAGTACTCGTTAAGAACAAAATAGTACCGTTTTTTAATACGCTAGTACTATACTATTGTCAACAAGTACTAGTTAATGATAAATGAGTACTGTTAAGTGATAAATAAGTACATTTTAATGAGAAACGGGTACCCGTTTGTTATACACCAGTACTGGTTAAGGAAAACCAGTACTAGTATGTGAGAAACGGGTACTGGTTTGTTATACACCAGTACTTGTTAACGAGAAAATAGTACTGGTTTGCGAGAAACGAGTACTGGTTTGCGAGAAACGAGTACTCGTCTGTTAGATGTTATTACAGCACTACCCACTTCTGACTTCTGACTTCTGACTTCTGACTTCTAACTTCTAACTTCTAACTTCTAACTTCTGACTTCTTAAGAAACGCTACAATATTTCAATAAATATTGAAGAGCAGTTGATGGCAATGGCTGACAATAGATCTGATGCCCAACTTGAATTTCTCTTACAGGTATTAAACGCAACTGCAAACAGTAATGGTGACGCCCAGGTAGTTTACCCATTACTGGCAGCAAATACAGACAAACTAGATCATATATTAGCAGAATTATTGCGGTATTGGGCAACAATTGTGCTGGGGGAAGCAGAAGCATATGAAGCGGAAGACATAGCAGGAGATATTTTTAACTTCAGCAATCTAATAGCACAATTCCCCTGGGGTGACAAAGCCAGCAATAGTTCAATTGCACTCACTGGCTATGAAGTTGCACTAACTGTTTTCACCCGTGAAGCATTTCCCTATGATTGGGCATTGACTCAAAACAATCTCGGTAATGTTTACTTATACAGAATCACAGGTGAGAAGGCACAAAACCTAGAACAGGCAATCGCTTGCTACCAATTGGCCTTAGCAGTTTACAACCGTGAAGCATTTCCCTATGATTGGGCATTGACTCAAAACAATCTTGGTAGTGCTTACTTTAACAGAATCACAGGTCAGAAAGCACAAAACCTAGAAGATGCCATCGCTTGCTACCAATCGGCCTTAGCAGTTTACACCCGTGAAGCATTTCCCGAAAAATGGGCAATGACTCAATACAATCTCGGTAATGCTTACCTAAAAAGAATCACAGGTCAGAAAGCACAAAACCTAGAACAGGCCATCGCTTGCTACCAATTGGCTTTAGAAGTTCTCACCCGTGAAGCTTTTCCTGTTCAATGGGCATCGACTCAAACCAATCTCGGTAATGCTTACTCTGAGAGAATCACAGGTCAGAAAGCACAAAACCTAGAACAGGCCATCGCTTGCTACCAATTGGCTTTAGAAGTTCTCACCCGTGAAGCTTTTCCTATTCAATGGGCATCGACTCAAACCAATCTCGGTAGTGCTTACTCTGAGAAAATCACAGGTCAGAAGGCACAAAACCTAGAACAGGCCATCGCTTGCTTCCAATTAGCCTTAGACGTTTACACCCGTCAAGCTTTTCCTGTTGAATGGGCAACGACTCAAAACAATCTCGGTATTGCTTACGGTAACAGAATCACAGGTCAGAAAGCACAAAACCTAGAACAGGCCATCGCTTGCTACCAATTGGCTTTAGAAGTACGCACCCGTCAAGCTTTTCCTATTGATTGGGCAACGACTCAAAACAATCTCGGTAATGCTTACCGTGACAGAATCACAGGTCAAAAAGCACAAAACCTAGAACAGGCCATCGCTTGCTTCCAATCGGCTTTAGAAGTACGCACCCGTCAAGCTTTTCCTATTGATTGGGCAACGACTCAAAACAATCTCGGTAATGCTTACTTGGGAAGAATCACAGGTCAGAAGGCACAAAACCTAGAAGATGCCATCGCTTGCTACCAATTGGCCTTAGCCGTTTACACCCGTCAAGCATTCCCCGAAAAATGGGCAGGTGCACAAACTCATCTCGGTAATGCTTACTCTGAGCGAATCACAGGTCCGAAAGCACAAAACCTAGAACAGGCCATCGCTTGCTACCAATTGGCTTTAGAAGTTTGCACCCGTGAAGCTTTTCCCGAACAATGGGCATCGATTCAAAACAATCTTGGTAGTGCTTACCTTAAAAGAATCACAGGTCCGAAAGCACAAAACCTAGAACAGGCCATCGCTTGCTTCCAATTGGCCTTAGGCGTTTACACCCGTCAAGCATTTCCCTATGAATGGGCAACTACTCAAAACAATCTCGGTAGTGCTTACTATGAAAGAATCACAGGTCAGAAAGCACAAAACCTAGAACAGGCCATCGCTTGCTGCCAATCAGCCTTAGCAGTTTACACCCGTGAAGCTTTTCCCTATGATTGGGCATCGACTCAAAACAATCTTGGTAATGCTTACTATGAAAGAATCACAGGTCAGAAAGCACAAAACCTAGAACAGGCCATCGCTTGCTTCCAATTGGCCTTAGCCGTTTACACCCGTGAAGCTTTTCCCTATGATTGGGCACAGACTCAAGCCAATCTCGGTAATGCTTACGGTAACAGAATCATAGGTCCGAAAGCACAAAACCTAGAACAGGCCATCGCTTGCTACCAATTGGCTTTATCAGTTTACACCCGTGAAGCTTTTCCCTATGATTGGGCAACAACTCAAAACAATATCGGTATTGCTTACCGTACAAGAATCATAGGTCCGAAAGCACAAAACCTAGAACAGGCCATCGCTTGCTACCAATTGGCCTTAGCCGTTTACACCCGTCAAGCTTTTCCTGTTGAATGGGCAAGGAGTCAAAACAATCTCGGTAATGCTTACTCTGAAAGAATCACAGGTCCGAAAGCACAAAACCTAGAACAGGCCATCGCTTGCTACCAATCGGCCTTAGCCGTTTACACCCGTGAAGCTTTTCCCTATGAATGGGCAAAGACTCAAAACAATCTTGGTATTGCTTACAAGAACAGAGTCACAGGTGAGGAAGAACAAAACCTAGACGATGCCATCGCTTGCTACCAATCGGCCTTAGCCATTTACACCCGTGAAGCTTTTCCCTATGAATGGGCAAGGAGTCAATACAATATCGGTAATGCTTACTTACAAAGAATCATAGGTCAGAAGGCACAAAACCTAGAACAGGCCATCGCTTGCTACCAATTGGCCTTAGCCGTTTACACCCCTCAAGCATTTCCTGTTGAATGGGCATCGACTCAACACAATCTCGGTAATGCTTACGGTAACAGAATCACAGGTCCGAAAGCACAAAACCTAGAAGATGCCATCGCTTGCTACCAATCGGCCTTAGCCGTTTACACCCGTCAAGCTTTTCCCGAAAATTGGGCAGAGACTCAAAACAATCTCGGTCTTGCTTACCAAGATGCTCAAAATTTCCCTGAAGCTTACAAGGCTTTTGATGCTGCCATTAAAACAGTAGAATTCCTGCGAGATGAAATTAATTCTGGTTCTGGAGTAGAAGAGCACAAGACCAAACTAGCTGAAAAGTACAACGGAAGCTATCTAGGCATGGTAGAAAGTTGCCGATCATTAAATAATATCACCGAAGCCATTGAATATGTTGAACGGAGCAAAACTCGCAATTTAGTTGATGATATTCTCAGCCGTGACATAAAAACCATCTTTCCCCCAGAAGTTGTTACTAAACTAGAACAATACAGGGATAAAATAGCGTCAGGTCAATATCAAATCCAACATGGCAAAGCTGAAAATCCAACCGCCCTGGCACAACATCTCCAAGAATTGCGACAGCAGCGCAATGATTTACAAGACCAATATTTACCCATTGGTTCTGGCTTTAAGTTTGAGCAATTTCAGAAAAAATTAGATGACTACACTGCCATTGTAGAGTTTTACATTACAGAAAATAAGCTGCTCACTTTCATCTTTATCCAGCAAACTGAGCAGGCTATCGTTTTGCAGTCTAAGCCACAAGACTTAAAAAAATTAGAACAATGGATAAATGAATATCTAGGAAGCTACGACAACAAAAAATCTTATGATTGGCAAAACGACCTGAGTAACCGCCTACATTCACTGGCAGAAATTCTGTCCATTGATGAGATCATTGAGCAGATTCCGGAAAAGTGCGATCGCTTAATTTTAATCCCCCATCAGTTTTTACATTTGTTCCCCCTTCATGCGTTACCTATCAACAGTCAGCAGGGAGAAGCTACATCTGAAATTCTGATGGATCGCTTTCCAGCAGGGGTAAGTTACGCCCCTAGCTGTCAACTACTCCAACTTGCTCAAACCAGAAAACGCCCCAACTTTACCCATCTGTTTGCCGTCCAAAACCCTACGGGTGACTTAAGTTACACCAATATCGCAGTAGAAGTAATTACACACTACTTCAATCCAACAGATACAGAGGTTCTTGTGGAAAACGCTGCCACCAAAGCTGCCATAGATAGCAAAGCTCTCAACACTTACCACTGTGTCCATTTTAGCTGTCACGGTTACTTTAATTACGACAAACCAGGTAAATCGGCTCTCATCTTGGCAAATGCCCACCTCAGCCCTGCACCAGCTGAACTTAATCCAGAACAACATCTACCTTTGGATGACGGTGAAGTAATTGACTTAGACAAATGCCTCACCTTAGATGCCATCTTTGCCTTGAAATTAAAACAGAAATTAGAACAATGTCGCCTTGTAACCCTTTCTGCTTGCGAAACAGGATTAGTTCAATCCAAACGTACTGATGAATACATTGGTTTACCCAGTGGTTTCCTAGTTGCCGGAAGTCCAGCAGTAGTTAGTAGCCTATGGAAGGTAGAGGAGGTTTCTACAGCGTTGTTGATGATTAAATTTTATCAGAATCTGCTAAACCCGATGTCCTTAGCAGTTGCCCTGAATCAAGCCCAACTCTGGCTGCGGGATGCCACTGTACAGGAATTGCTAGATTGGGCTGAACAGTTAACTAAACAGTTGAATTTGGATAATAACTTTAAGGAAGAAGTGGAGAAATACTTCGATTTATTTGACAATGAAGAAACCCCATTTGATTCTCCTTATTATTGGGCGGCTTACTGCGCCATGGGAAACTAATATATTTAGTTAAATAAACAAACATCAAAAATCATGGAAATTTTAACCATTATCCAAGGTTTCACACAAGCACTAAAAACTGACTATGAAAAGTTTAAAATTGAAGACTTGCAAGACTTAGATCAAGTTTTAGCAGCTTTAGACACTCCAACAGAAGACGAATTAAATGAGCTAATAAAAACTTGGTTAAAAAAACATAAACAAGTCAGAGATGCTGTACTCCCATTTGCTCAAACTACTCAGGAATTAAAGAAGTCACCCAAGCTTCCGCCTAATTCCGAAGCAGGTATTCTTGAAAACCTATTTGAACTGCGACAAACCAACCAAAAAGTTATTAAAGCTAAAACTAATCAACAGGATCAAGACAAGAGTCAGCAATAAAAATGTCAAACAATGACTCATAAAATCTACGCACCTAATATTCATCTCTTTGCATTCCATCTTCGGAATCTATCTAGTAGTGATTCCCAACCAGACACCGACTATGACAGCAAACTGCTTTGGGACAAGTGCCATGATATTTTTACTAAATTCCAAATTCAACAGAAGCTAGACCTGAGAGATGTTGCCGAAGATTCCCGCATTGCTTTACTCAAAGGAGCCACCAAAAATAATATTCTCTTACCGTTGGAGGGTACATTATCTCTGAAGAATGGCAAAGGAATAAACATTACTGGTCAAGCTTGTCCACTCCAGATCTATGATAGTTATGCTCTGGGTTTAAATATTCGGATTCCTGAACGTGAGAATAATCAGAAAACCGAAGACGTAGACCTGACTGTATTCAAGGATTTTAATCCAGACCAGTGCTTTCTTCCCAGTAACATTAACAGTTCCCTAGGACAAATTCTGTTACTAACTGCTTGGCTACCCCAGAAGGAACAGCAAGATTCCCATTTATGGAAAGAGATAGCTGATCAGTGTGTCCAAAATTTTCTGGGAGAAAAGGATCAGGATAACTATCCACCGCTTTATCAAGAAGGTCAATTATTTGATAGTCCGATTTTTGAATATGGCATTCCCCATGAATCTCAAGACTATGGCCAAATTTTTGTTTGGCTATTTTTAGGAGAAGAGGTTAATGGCAACTATGGTGCCCGAGCAGAGGAAAATTTTTGCTTGTTTTATCAATACTTTATTGATTTATTTTTTTATCGCCAGAAAGTCATTAAAGCGTATCAAATCAGCCGGGAGGTTTATAGTAATGTTAAACAACAATATCAAGATATTAAAAAAATAATCAATGAAACGGCTCAAATTAAAGATAATCAGAGCTTACAAGATAAATTCACCTCACTACCGAGAGCTGCAAGCCCCCTAAATCCCCCAATTCTGGGGGACTTTAACTCAACTTCCCTCCAGTATTTGAAGGCTAGGGGGGCGAATAATTTCCTCCAGTATTTGAAGGCTAGGGGGGCGAATAATTCCCCCCAAAATTGGGGGGCTAGGGGGGCGAAAGTTGCTGTATTATCTCACGCCGAACTGCTGGACTTCAAGCATAAGCTGAGAATACTGCCAACCCTAGACTTGACTTATTCAGACTTGCTGGGACAGTTAGAACGCTATAGCTTAACCATCAAGACTAATGGTCACAATTATTCGGAAAAGCTTCAACAAATTAAAGCAAAATTACCCAATGACGAAGATTTAAGCTTTTTCTCAGTATTTGAGCATAAAATCAGCCCTACTTATCAAAATAAAATTCAAATAGACTTAAGCTATTTTGGACATAGCTCTGGTCTGTTAGACAAAGCGATTTCCTCAATCAGAGGTATTGTGGAAATTGAACAAGCAGAACGGGAGAAAAGACAACAACTTTGGATCACCTTCGTCGGTACTGGTCTAGCAGTCAGTGGTATTTCGTCCCAAAGCGACGCTAAACAACCTCTAGAAGTGATCCTGACCAAACTAGACCGGAAGGGATCCTTAGATTGTCCTAAACCTGAAGCTGGACTCCAGCCTTGCTTGAGTTACAGTTTCGTGTTTGTGCTATTTCATGTTTTGATTGGTGTTGCAGTTGGTGCGTTCGCTGCGTTTATTGTGGATCGAATGATCCATCGGGGGTCAAAATGATCTGCAAAGGGATTAGAGGTTGTCTGATAAGTCTAATTGGCTACACCTAAGCCCCCTAAATCCCCCAATTTTGGGGGACTTTGACCAGCAAATAGATTCTTTTTCCCCCCAGAATTGGGGGGCTAGGGGGGCGGAATTCAGTATCAAAAAACTTTTCAGATATCCTCTTAGGGAAGAGGTTGCTTTACGCTGGTTGACTCAAGGCTTCCGTTAGATAATCTGCCGCTGCTTCCACTAATGCGATCGCATTTTCATAAATCATGCGAGTTGGTCCAATAATTCCCACACTTCCCACTGGGACTTGGTCTTGCTGATAGTTAGCAGATACCAAAGTACAGCCACGCATCGGTTCCAAGGAATTCTCTGCACCAATCCTAATTTTCACACGAGACTTAAATTCCAACTCTTCCGGTACCTTAAAGATTACTGACCACAGTTGCTCCTGTTCCTCTTCCAACAGATGCAGCAAGTCTAGAGTCTGGTCGATTTCCGAAAATTCTGGTTGACGCAACACCTCTGAGATGCCACGAATCATAATCGGGCTGGACTTAGGTACTACAGTGCGACGGGTCAACTCAGTTAATAAATTGCTTAAAAAATCCGCATAGCGGACAAATTCTCGGTCTAATTCACTCCAATCTAATTTCTCCAATTCCGTGAGAGTTCGCCCTCGCAGCTTACTATTCAAAAAGTTAGATAATATTTTTAACTCCCGCTCCACAATCGACTCATCAACGGTCCTATCATCCTCTGAGTGGGGCAAATTCATCAATACCGACTGAGTTTCATAACTATCGGTCACTATAATCAACATCACCTGCCCTAGCTCTAGGTGCATCAACTGTAGATGGCGCAGGCGAGTAGTGCGATTGTCAGGGAAAGTAATTAAAGCAATATATCCACTAACCGTTGCCAGAATTTGAGCAGCATCCCTTAGCAATACCTCAAACTTAGCTTCCTCCCAGTTCAACTTCTCTGCCAGTAAATTTTCAACATACTGACTCAAGGTTTCTGACGGTTGAATCAGCTGGTCAACATAGGTTCGATAACCTGAATCAGAAGGAACCCTACCTGCAGAGGTATGGGGTTGATATAGTAGTCCAACTTTTTCCAACATACTCATGCAAGAACGAATCGTGGCTGGACTCACACTCAGGTCATATTCTTGGACCAAGGCTTTAGAACCAACCGGTTCTGCCGTGGCAATATAGTGACGAATAGTCGCCCAGAGAATATGTTGTTGCCGACTTGTTAAACTTAGTTGTTGGCGAGACATTTTGAACCAAAGCTGAACTTCATTTTAAAAGGAAAAAAGTCTAAATTAAAGGGAGGAGTTACCATTTAAGGTTATCAAACATACTAAGAATGGAATTTTGCCTAAAAGCTGGCTTGAGTTAAGCAGTCTTTAGTCCCAAATAGTAGGGGTGATAATTAGATATCCCAATCAATCACCAAAAATCAGGGTTGGTTTTGGTGCAGGTTGGAAGTATCTGGGATTTATCCATAGGTATGCGAGCGATGCAGCGCGGTCTTGGGGGAAACCCCCATGAGCGACTGCATTAAGAGAGCGTCTGCTCACCCAAGGATTAAGTTGGTTATTAATAAATTTGCTATAAGACTATTTGCTCTAAGAACATTTGCTCTAAGAACATTTGTTCCAAGATAGCAGAATCAACTCATAGCAGTAGTTAGCAGTGACCTGCAATTAGTAACGAGGAATGCTATGATCAACTATGATTGAGTATGCGTCAATACCCCCAGCTACATTTTTGACATTGGTGAACCCCTGACTGATTAACCACTGACACATCTGAGCCGAGCGCATACCATGATGGCACATCACCATGGTTTCAACTGCGGGATCAAAGCGAGTAGAGATTTCCCCAGACCACTGAGCAAATTCACTCAAAGGCAGAATTTCAAACCCTTCTATGGAAGCGATCGCAACTTCTTGCCGTTCTCGGACATCAATAAGCTGTAACTGCTCCGGGGAATCTGCCATCTGCCTTGCCAGTTGTTCAACACTGATTTCAACAAGAGGTTGATCAAACGATTGAGCGACCATAGGACGGAAATAGCTGTAACGCGCTTGTTTTCTTAGTTTTGACCTTTATTCTACCTCTAGTCATCCCAATTTCATTGATTCGCCCTCAAGATAATGAGCAGGTGATGGGGTGATCGGGTGTGGTGGCTGATTAATATGTAGCAATATTTAAAGTAGTTACCATAAGCATTAACATCAGCTTTAAGTCGTCAGCTATCATTTATAAAATAAACATCGAAGACGATAATTTAATATAGAAATTATACGATTTTTGAGGTACAATTATGGTTTTTAGGTAGCAGGGAGCAGGGAGCAGGGAATAGGGAATAGGGAATAGGGAAAAAATAATGTATATCTCATGAGTCCTATAAACGCTCTAGTTATAGAGTTTACATAATTAAAAAATTGGGCATTTATCCTTCTAATTATTCAGGAATTTACTGATAGCTGTTCGCGTAGCGCTAATCGCTGCTCGCTTACTTTAGTATCTACAGAAGCTAGCTGATAACTGATAAGTAACTGGACAAAAATCAACCTCACTTCTTGATGCAAAGCGCGAATGGGGGAAACCCCCAAGACCGCGCTACCTCGCTGCATCGCTGTATTAACTTGTGTAAAGTTGCCAAAAGCCCCTCTGCTCCCTGCTCCCTGCTCCCTGCTCCCTGCTCCCTATTTCAACAGTTAATTTTACTTTTGTCCGACTACTTAGATCATTGCTAAAGAATAAATTAACGCCACCGGTATCAATTAATAATCAATGTGGCAGATAGCAGAGTGTCACAGGTGTTCCTGTCAAACAACAGAGGTTTATAGGAAACTATTAGAAATTACATTACCTACTTATAGTTTCCTATAAACCTCTGTTGTTTGACAGGAACAACTGTGACA
>NZ_JAAHIG010000233.1:0-14561 GCF_010692305.1 Moorena sp. SIO4G3
AGCGTAGAGCCATGCGCAATGGACGGGTGATTGATTTGACCATGAAAGAGTTTGAACTGCTCAAGTATTTGATCAGCCATCCGAGGGAAGTATTAACTCGCGAACAAATTTTGGAAAATGTTTGGGGGCACAATCTAAGGCTTGCTGTAACAACACATCGGATACGTGGGGGGCTAAGGCGATTAAGGTATTGGCTAGGTAGTATTCATGCCCAATCCCTTTGGCTTCATCTAAAACTTGCTGTAACAACACATCGGGTAAGTGAGGAGCTAAGCCGATTAAGACATCGACTCGGAGGGATTGATAATCAAAGGTTCTGGTGTAATCTAAAACTTGCTGTAACAACACATCGGGTAAGTGGGGAGCTAACCTGATTAAGGTCTTGGCTTGGAAGGATTTATCCGGAATGGCTTTCGTAGCATCTAAGGCTTCTGGTAAAACTTCCGGGAAGCGGGAGGCTAAGGCAAGAAATACATTGAATCGGTCGTATCTGGGAAGGGCTCTGGTAATTTCTAAGGCTTGGGGTAACAACACTTGAGGTAAGTGGGGCGCTAAGGCTCTTAAGGTCTGGAGTCGGTGGTATTCATTCCGAATAGCTCTGGTAATTTCTAAGGCTTGGGGTAACAACCCTTGAGGTAAGTGGGGGGCTAAGGCTCTTAAGGTCTGGGCTCGTTGGTATTCATCCCGAATAGTTCTGGTAACCTCTATGGCTTGGGTTCGGAAAGATTTAGACATTTCCGGTAAGTGGGGAGCTAAGGTGATTGAGGCATGGGCTCGCTGGTCTTGATCCGGAATGTTTCTGGCGAAATCTAAGGTTTTTGGTAACAATTCGGGGAAGTGGAGGGCTAAGCCGATTAAGGCATAGCGTTCCAAGTATTCATGCCCAATCCCTGGGACGTAATGTAAGACTTCTTGGTCTAAGAACACTTCCGGTAAGTCAAAGACAAAGAGGATTAAAGCCTCAGCTCGGTCTTCTTCATCCCCAAGGCCTCTGGCGTAATCTAAGGCTTGGTGTAACAACACTTCCGGTAAATGAGAGGCTAACTCCTTTAAGGCCTCCTCTCGGTCTCCTTTATCCTGAATAGCTTTGGCAGCATCTAAGGCTTCTGGTAACACTTCCGGGAAGTGGACAGTTAAGGCAATTAAGGCATCGGCTCGCCAGTATTCATCCCGAACCCCCTTGGCAACCTCTAAGGCTTGGGGTAAGAATACTTCCGGTAAGTAGGGGGCTAAGTTCTTTAAGACTTTTGCTCGTCGCTCGTGTCGCTTTTCTATATTATTAAAGAAGCTATATTTTAATTTAAAGAGATAGATTCGCTTCTCTGTACCCTCTAAGGTGTCGGCGTGGTCATATTCATGGCCAAGGGCTCTGGCACCATCTAAGGCTTCTGGTAGCACTTCCGGGAAGTTGGCAGCTAAGGCTCCTAAGGCATCGACTCGGTCTGCTTCATCCGGAATGGCTCTGGCGAAATCTAAGGCTTCGGGTAACACTTCCGGGAACTCGACAACTAAGGCTCCTAAGTCATCGACTCGGTATTTTTCATCCCAAAAGGAATTGACTAAGGAATTGACTCGGTATGTTTCATTCCAAAGAGCTCTGACGGAATCTAAGGCTTCTGGTAATACTTCCGGCAAGTAGGCGGCTAAGGCTCTTAAGGCTCTTGCTCGCTGGTTTCTATCCGGAATGGCTTTGGCACAATCTAAGGCTTCTGGTAATACTTCCGGGAAGTAGGGGGCTAAGTCGATTAAGACATGAGCTCGGTAGGATTCATGCTTAATCTCTCTTACACAATCTAAGGCTTCGGGTAACACATCGGGTAAGTGGGGGACTAAGCCGATTAAGGCTTGTGCTCGGTCTCCTTCATACCTAATCTCTCTTGCCAAATCTAAGGCTTGGGGTAACAACCCTTGAGGTAAGTGGGGCGCTAAGGCGATTAAGAAATTGACTCGGTTGAATTGATCCCAAATCTCTCTGGCACAATCTAAGGCTTGGGGTAACAACCCTTGAGGTAAGTGGGGAGCTAAGGCGATTAAGGCTTTAGCTCGGAGATTAGGTCGCTCGCCTTTACTCGCAATGGCTCTAGCACAATCTAAGGCTTGAGGTAACAACCCTTGAGGTAAGTGGGGAGCTAACCCGATTAAAGCATTAGCTCGATGGTATCTATTCCGAATGGCTCTAGCAATGTCTAAAGCTTCCGATAATAAAGAAGGGGAAAGATACTCACCAATTGCCTTCAAACCCTCTCCTTGATTTTCAGAATCTTTGCTCTGTCGCACATAAGCTAGTGCTTGAGCTGGGGTCCAGATATTATTCTCCAGTAATGCTGCCATTAACTTTGGAGGAATATTTCCAGCCAAGCTATTGAGGGATGTAGTAATCAGAGCATACCGACACTGTAAACTAATCGATTCTGTAGGATTTTCTGTAAAATTATCTGCTGCTATTGCCCAAGCTTTCGATACATCCTTAATAAAATTAGCAGTATTTCCCTGTCTCTCACACTGCCAATACCAACCGTTATCTCCTGCTGGGGTTTCTTCTTTCAGGAGTTGATGAATTTCAGTAATTTTTTTGGCTTTTTCTAGATGCCAAATTAAGTGGTTATAGATGTAACCATCATCGGGTAAGGTATGCCATAATCCCTTATCGGTCTTAGTTTGATAACGTTCTAATAATTGTTGATGAGCTGAGGGTATTGATAATCCTAGCTCTGCTTGAACCAGACTACGGGCTAAATCATGTAATAAGTCATGGAGGCGATAGCTAGTGTCTGGTGTACTAGATAACCCTGGTAGTAATAACGCTTTTTGTCGTAAGTATCTTAAGGTATCTTTGGCTTCAACTAAATTACAGTCCCATAAGGTAGTCGCCATAATTTCAGTAATGGTGACATCCTCGGGCAGTATCCCTAACCAAGCAAAGTTTTTCAATCTATCGTCGTCAAATAATCCCTTTAAACTGAGATTAAAGGAAGCCACTAGACTGTAGTTTTTGCGCTTAGCGTCACTTGGCTCTTCCTCCGCTTTCAATCGATCTAAAGCTTCTACACCAACAATTAAATCTTCTAACTCACCCAGTAACTCCTGCCAAGACATACCATCCCTAACTTGAGCAGCAGCTAATTCTAATGCTAGGGGTAAGTAGCCGACGGTTTTGGCTAAGGTTTCAGCATACTCCAGTTGTTGATTAGTTAACTCGTTGTTTAAAGAAGACTTTAATAACTCCAAGGATTGATTGGGAGTCATCACGTCCAAATCATAGGGAATAGCATCTTTAAGCTGGGCTTCTCTGGTAGTGACTAAAACCCGACAGCCATCCCCAGCTACTCGAAAGGGTTCAAGATGGTCAGGATGCCAAACATCATCTACAACTAGTAAGGCTTTCTTAGCGTATAATAATGTTTTTAGTTGTAAAGAAGCACTATCAATATTAATCGGTTTAAAATCATAATCTCCTAATGCTTGTATCCACGTACTTAGAAAGGATAAGATATCAGGTTGCTGACCTAAGGTTGCCCAAAAAATCCCATCAGGAAAATGGGATTGAACCTCCTCGTCATGGGCTAATGCTGCAGTAATGGTAGATTTACCAATCCCTCCTAAACCATAGATGGCACTAACCACTAAGGTGCCAGCTTTAGCAGTTTCTTCAGATAAAAGGATTTGTTTTAGTTGTTGGCTTACTTCCGGGCGTTCGACATAATACGGAGGTACTGGGGGAGCTTGATTGAATCGACTTTGGTTATTCATCTTCTCAATGTTGTAATTCTCACTAGTAGTCACTAAATGCTCGATACTTTGGACAACTTCCGGATTTTGTTTCGCTGCTGCTTCTACTTCTAATACCACTTCGGCATAATCAAGAGATTGTCTGGAGCTTTTGCGATTAGCCCGAAGGGCTACGCTACGCGAACGCAGTTACTGTATATGGAGACTGGTTTCTCAGAGATTCCACAAACTGGCTAGTATTGTCCCAGACAACTTGCCCGACATTTCCCCCAGTTTTTTCTATAGCTTTAGTGGCGAGCACAGTAGCAATAGCGAAAACGGCAGCAGCGAATAATTCCATTGTTGAAGGAGATGACTCACAATTTCAGTATACAGAGGTTTTCAATTCGGTCAGGTAAAAATGTCTGGGTTTTAGGGAGTTAGTTAGTAGGGTGGGCAGTGTCTACTAATGCTATCGCCAGCTACTGTTATCTATCTTTTGCACTGCCCACCCCACATCAATATTCTCGCTTTGTGATTGATTCGCTATTTTAAAGTTAGTAGGGTGGGCAGTGCCTACTAATGCGATCGCCAGCTACTGTTATTTATCTTTTGCACTGCCCACCCTACATCAATATTCTCGCTTTGTGATTGATTCGCTATTTTAAAGTTAGTAGGGTGGGCAGTGCCTACTAATGCGATCGCCAGCTACTGTTATTTATCTTTTGCACTGCCCACCCTACATCAATATCCCTCTTCTGTTCTAAAAATGGAGTAGGGAGTAGGGAGTAGTAAAAGGGAACAGGGAACAGGGAACAGGGAACAGGGAACAAAAATGATTACAATTAATTTAAAATTTTTATCTCAAAAAAAACTAGATTTTTAAAAAAATGAGTTTAAAAATTTATCATTTTTTTATTTGTAAATAAATGTAAATATTTTTAATTAGCCCTTGCATTTTTTCGAGAAGTTATGTATAGTATAAAAGGTGACGACTGAAACTAATAACCGCGCTGGTCATAACCATTAATCCACACCAGCGCGGTTTTCCTCCCACCTAAATAGGAGTTAGTTCCATAATGACAAACAAATCATAATCATCAAGCCTGACTTTTCAGCAAGTTACTCTATCTCTCTTGGGAATAGTAAGCTATCAGCTAATGCGCTACTTGAGGTGCTACTTGAGGTGCCATCATCCATCATCTATGAGCTTATGGGTTAGCTCACAGGCTGGAAGCCTGTGCCACGGTGGTTGAGCTACTTTTGAATAAAATAAGCTGACCACTGACTGCTGACTGCTGAGTACTGACCGCTGACGGCTAACCACTGACCGCTGACCGCTGACCGCTTACATCACCACTATCGTTTTTTCCACTAATGTTTACTCAAGGGTTAAGACAAATTTTGTGGATTGGAACCTTAGTCAGTACCCTGTGTATGGCGAGTTGTACTGCTGATGGAGATAGCAATAACTCTTCTGTTTCCCCTAACTCCCCAATTACATCTGAAATGACATCTGATAACTTAAAGGAATCAAAAGTACAACAAATCCAGGGAAAATTAATTTATGACGCTATTCCTCCCGTCAGGTCAGTTAGAGCCTATCGGGGAGATCAGTTTTTTCTAATTACTAATCCCCAAAATCCCCGTCGGTTACTACTGCGTGCGTCTAAAAAGGTTTCCGATCAGCAATTACAATCCTTTCATAACCAACAAGTTGAGATCACAGCAGTGTATCGTGACGGCACCCGTCCTTCTGCTAAAGAAACTGCTTGTCCCCTTGATGTAGATGGGCAATGTATGCCCCAAGGTGATGGCTATCACGTTTTATCGATAGTAACTGTGGAAAAGTGAGATAGCTGATAGCTGATAAGTAGTCGGACAAAATAGGTTTAACTGTCGAGATAGGGAACAGGGAACAGCGGATCTGGGAACAGGGAACAGAGCGACTTTTGGTAGCTTTACAAAAGTTAACACAGTTTCGTTTATTTATGTCCAGGTACTTAGCTGATAGCACCTCAAGTAGCGTGCGCGTAGCGCATTAGCTGATACCTGAGTGCTTACGCTTGCCTCTTGCCTTTTGCCTTTTGCCTTTTGCCTTTTGCCTTTTGCCTCTTGCCTCTTGCCTCTTGCCTCTTGCCTCTTGCCTCTTGCCTCTTGCCTTCCCCTCCTGGGAGGGGTTAGGGGTGGGTTCCTCTTGCCTCTTGCCTCTTGCCTCTTGCCTCTTGCCTTTTGCCTTTTGCCTTTTGCCTTGCCCGTAGCGCTATATAAAATCCCACCAAGCCCTCAAATCCCTCTAAAGGCTCAGGTCAGATATTGCTTTAACTAGAGAAAATAAAATATAATGGTTGTTTTATCAAAAACTGCCATAGTCTAGAACAGGAGTCTACTACCGGTGGTTATAGAAATCCCCAAAAGCACTTACGAAGCTAAAACTCAGGAAATTGCCAGAGAACTTCTAGCCGCAACTCGGGAGAAAGGTTCCTTTCTTGCCCAAATGCGAGACCAAATGCGGTGGGATGATAAGTTACTAGCCTGGGCAATGAGTAATCCGGGACTACGGGTGCAGCTATTTCGCTTCATCGATACCCTACCGGCACTGCGTAGCCAAACCGAAGTTGCTCGTCACTTTCAAGAATACCTAGGGGATGAGTCAGTAGAACTGCCTGCTGCCCTGAAGGGAATGCTCAATTTCACCAATCCTGACTCCATACCAGGACAACTGGCAGCCAAAAGCATATCTGCTGCTGTAGCCACCCTAGCCCAAAAGTATATTGCTGGGGAAAATCTCAACCAGGCTCTTAAAACCATTAAACGCCTGCGAAACCAGAAGATGGCATTTACCCTAGACTTATTGGGGGAAGCCGTAATTACAGAAGTAGAAGCTCAGTCTTATCTAGACCGCTATCTACAACTGATCGAACAACTCACTGAGGCAGCCAAACAGTGGTCTAAAGTAGAGGAAATTGACGTTGCTGATGGTAAATCCTTGCCATTAGTCCAAGTATCGGTTAAACTGACAGCATTCTACTCTCAATTTGATTCTCTTGATCCTCAGGGTAGTCAAAATCGGGTGTGCGATCGCATCCGCAAATTGCTCCGCCGTGCCAAAGAATTGGGAGCGGCGGTTCATTTTGATATGGAGCAGTATGAGTACAAAGACATTACTTTCTCCATACTCAAAGACTTGTTAATGGAAGAAGAGTTTCGGGCACGCACCGATATCGGTGTTACCATGCAAGCCTATCTGCGAGACTCGGAACAAGATTGTCAAGACTTGATTGCCTGGGCAAAACAGCGGGGTAATCCAGTAACGATACGCTTGGTCAAAGGAGCCTATTGGGACCAAGAGACCATAACATCACTGCAAAACCATTGGCCCCAACCAGTATATAACCAGAAAGCCGCTACGGATGCCAATTTTGAGCGTATCACCAAGCTGCTGCTAGAAAACCACGAGTATGTCTATAGCGCTATCGGTTCTCATAACGTGCGCTCCCAAGCTTATGCGATCGCAATTGCTGAAAATCTCAATATCCCCCGTCGCTGCTTTGAGATGCAAGTCCTCTACGGCATGGGAGACCAACTCGCCAAAGCCTTAGTCAATTACGGTCATCGCGTCAGGGTTTATGCACCCTATGGAGAGCTCCTGCCAGGAATGGCTTACCTGATTCGGCGGCTATTGGAAAATACCGCAAATAGTTCCTTCCTACGACAAAGCTTAGAAGATAGACCCGTAGAGGAATTGATTGCACCACCACAACAGTTACAGGAACAGTTGAATGTTGGCACGTTGAATGTTGGCACGTTGAATGTTGGAAAGTTGAATGTTGAAAGTTCACAACCGTCTTCAAACCTTCAACCTACTAACCTTCAACCTACTAACCTTCAACCTGCTAACCTTAAACCTTCAAACCTTCAACCTGCTAACCTTCAACCTGCTAACCTTCAACCTACTAACCCATTCACCAATGCTGCAAATACAGACTATGCTCAGCTAGACGCCAGAGAAAAAGCCAAACAAGCCTTAGTTACTGTTCGCCAACAACTGGGTAAGACCTATTTACCCTTAATCAATGGGGACTATCAGTCTACAACAGACACAGTGGATTCGGTTAATCCCTCTAACCCTAGGGTCGTGATCGGGAAAATTGGATTAATTTCTGTAGAACAAGCAGAATTAGCGATCGAGAAAGCTAAAGCAGTATTTCCCAGTTGGCGACGTACACCTGCAAGGGAACGTGCTGGTATTTTACGTAAAGCAGGAGACTTGATGGAACAACGCCGTGCTGAATTATCAGCATGGGTCTGTCTGGAAGTTGGGAAACCATTACGAGAAGCCGATGGAGAAGTCACCGAAGCGATTGACTTCTGTTATTACTACGCATCAGAGATGGAACGGCTCAGCGATGGATATAACTACGACATTGCTGGAGAAACCAATCGCTATGTCTATCAACCCCGAGGTATTGCTCTAGTAATTTCTCCCTGGAACTTCCCCATCGCTATTACTACAGGCATGACTGTAGCAGCCCTAGTGGCAGGAAATTGTACGCTACTCAAACCCGCAGCAAATTCCTCAGTGATTGCCGCAAAAATAGCTGAAATTTTAGTAGAAGCCGGGATACCCAAAGGAGTATTTCAATTCGTTCCAGGCAAAGGCTCAACCGTCGGTGCCCATATGGTCAAGCATCCCGATATCCATCTAATTGCCTTTACCGGTTCCCAAGAAGTCGGTTGTCGTATCTACGCCGATGCCGCCATCGTGCAACCCGGTCAAAAACATCTCAAGCGAGTCATTGCTGAGATGGGAGGTAAGAATGGCATTATCGTAGATGAAAGTGCTGACCTTGACCAAGCGGTAGCTGGAGTCGTGAAATCAGCATTTGGTTACAGTGGTCAAAAGTGTTCCGCTTGCTCCCGAGTAATTGTGTTGGAGCCAGTTTATGAGAGCTTCCTAAAACGGTTAGTCGAAGCAACGCGATCGCTTAACATTGGGCCAGCAGAAGCACCCAGTACCCAGGTCGGTCCAGTCATAGATGCTACTTCACGCGATCGCATTCGGGAGTACGTTGAAAAAGGACGTCAGGAAGCTAAGGTAGCATTAGAAATGCCAGCACCTGACACCGGATACTTTATTGGTCCAGTGATCTTTAACGATATCTCTCCCAACGCCACCATTGCCCAAGAAGAAATCTTTGGTCCAGTAGTAGCGGTAATGGCCGCAAAGAATTTCCAAGAAGCCCTTGATATAGCCAACAGTACCAACTATGCCCTCACCGGAGGCTTATATTCTCGTACTCCATCCCATATAGAACAAGCCTCAGCCGAGCTTGAGGTCGGTAATCTATATATCAACCGCAATATTACCGGTGCCATTGTATCACGGCAACCGTTTGGTGGGTTCAAGATGTCTGGAGTAGGGTCAAGAGCAGGAGGTCCCGATTATCTAGTACAATTCCTCGAACCCCGTACTATTACTGAAAATATCCAACGACAAGGTTTTGCACCCATTGAAGGAATGGAATAGTTTCTAGGTAAGCTATCAGCATTCAGCTATCAGCATTCAGCTATCAGCATTCAGCTATCAGCTTTTGGTTAGGTCACAGCGTCGAAGCCTGTGCCACAAAGCTGATAGACTTTTCTGGTGACTTTCAATTCTCATTAATCTATCAATATTAAATTCTCGCTTTTGAGGTTTATTTCAAGCTGACCGCTGACCGCTGACCGCTGACCGCTGAACGCGCACGGGTGCGCGTCGCGCATATGCTTACCTATGAACTTAGTAGGAAATTCCTCGATATTTCTTTTTAGGCCGTTGTATAACAAACCCTTGAGCATCGGTCGGTAACTGGATTAAGATAGCTTCCACTTCATAGACAATCCCTCGATATTTTTTTTTAAACACCCGTTTAGCAGATTGCTTAGTAATTTGCTGACCACTAGGATTCAGGTCGCCCTCAGCTTTTGGTTTATTGTTCTGGTCACTGACTGCTGTCTCAGAAACCACTTTCTCCTGATCGAGATTACCAGTAGGTACTTTTGGATTTTCGGGGGAATCAGATTCTGTCGAATTGTACCAGTATCCGGGGTTTTGAGTTACTATCGAAGCTTCGGAAGATGTTTCAGCTTCCGGGAGTGAATCAGGCAAAACTGGCCTAGGAAACTGGTTATGATTTGTGGATTCTTCACTATCAAGATGTCTAGGAGTTTCCGGTTCAGATATAGCTGTTCTTAGTGATAAAACATCAGTGAATTTAGGTTTAGCACTATTTATTTGTGAACTAAAAACTTTGTTGGCTAAACTTCTTTCTTTTTGCTCAATCCAAATTGTCAGATAATGGGGATATTCTAAAACTAAATACAGAGGCCGAAATTCCTCAGAGATTTGGCAACTACAAAACTTTAAGGATTTTTTATAAACATTTGGGGAAAGATCAAAACCTCTAGTGAATATTTTATTTTGGAAAATAATTGTAGATTCATCCAGCCACTGAATCTCTTCTTGATGCAATAGCGAGTGGGGGGAACCCCCAAGACCGCGCTGCATCGCTTGATTAATCTTTTCTGGATCAATTATTAACATTTGGGTAGTTTACCCCCTACTTGATCTATTTTTGGAAATAGCTGGTGAGATTGTGGCAATTTTGCTCTGGAAGTGTCAACGGAAGAATGTAGTCAATTGCGTCGTAGATTTGGCTACATCCTTGAGCCAATATACTGAAAATTTATTTCATTAATACTGGTATTTTGGGCATCAAGCTGGAGTCTTGCCCAGTAAATTAACGGTTTCACGCCTATGTGGGTAAAGACAAATTATTTAGGATGGAGTAAATAACGTTAATAATATTATCACAAAAAAAGTTAATTGTCAATCATAAAATGTAGCTACTTTTACAATTAACCCAAGCTTGATTGTGTCCCCTGTCAGCCATGCAAAGCGCGAGTGGTTTTGGGTCTGTGTGCGGAACACTGCGACGCACCTGTCTTGAGCAAAGCGCGAGTGGGGGAAACCCCCGCAGGTCGGCGCTGCCTCCCCTGTGCCCTTGCTGCATCGCTTCCAGAAATCCCTACATTTCTCTATTGGTAATTAAGTATCTGATCATGATATACTCCATTCAAATAATTAGTTAATCAGGTAAACAAGATTTTTTACCACTTCCGACTTCCCACTTCTGACTTCCCACTTCTGACTTCCCTACTCCCTACTCCCGCGCAACCCAGGGCGTAAGTCCCTCACGGAAAGGAACCCCTCGATAGGTTTTTTAGACCGTTTTTGATCCAATGGCTGAGAATTGGGAGATAACTGTGATTTCGGTAGCTGGCTCAAGACATCTTGCTCTTGGTAAGAAATCCCTCGATATTACTTGTTAGACAGCCGTTTAACAATCCTCGCGGAATTCCCCACCCTATTACAGGGTGGGGATGGATAGCGAGACGACGGCTTATTGCGAATTGTGTTATAATAAAAATGGTTGCTGAGACGAAACCTTAGGATAGTGGAGCCTTAATCAAACAGTTTTAACCCTTTTATGCATAGCCGACTAACCATAAAGGCTCCACTATCCTTACGGTAACTTCAAGACCCGCCTGACTGACTAAAAGGCTACCTTCAAGGTGTAAAAGTACTAGCAGAGTTCAGGGAAGAGACAAGCCCCAGCTGGTTGGACATAGTTGCTGTAATTCCAAGGTAAGTCTGTCGTAAAAATTATACGTCTGCGGAAGGCGGATGTCTGCCTGTGGACGCTGAGTAAGACCAATTCCAGCAGGCCGACGCCTCTGGTTGAGGCGTCGGCGGATGAAGCGGGAAATCCCAAAGACGAATAAAACCGTCCCTGATTTGAGTTGAGAATTGGAAGCTCCAACCTCAGCGTTCGCGTAGCGTGACCAAAGGTCAAGCAGGTTGGGGTACTTCACGAGATTTCTCAGTAATTTGCTGACACCTAGGATGCAGGTGGAACTCAGATTCCGGAATCTCTTGGTTCTGATTGACATTAGCTGTCCGGCAAAATTCATCCCACACCTATGCTACGCATTAGGTGTGGGATGAATTTTGCACAGGGTATGTATGGAATGCTATAATATATGTAATGATAAACAAAGCCGTTCGCGAAGCGTGGCCAAAGGCCTTAAATGCTGGTTTATCAGCTATTTACAGCGCGAAAAAATCGAATTTTTGTATTGTTCCGGCGCGGAGGGGCATCCCGGAGACGAAACCTTAGAAGAGTGGAGCCTTAATCATAAAGTTTTAACCAAAGGTGCGCTTTCCGTTGGCGAATTAAATTCGCCACGGGTCGCACCTCTTTTATGCATAGCCGACTAACCATAAAGGCTCCACTCTTTAAGCGGTAACTTCTGACCGTGTCGTCAATAAAGCAAGCCTACGTATCCGTTCGCGCAGCGTCGGCGAAAGCCGATACCGTTGGGTGGAGTTGGCAAGAAGCCCACACTGTAATCTCTGATGAGCGTGTGGGAGTATGTCACCAGTAGGTACTTTTGGAGTTGCCACAGACTCCGATTCCGGTCGATTGTACCAGTAACCAGCTTCTTGAGTGATGATTGGAGTTTCTGAAGATGTTTCAGATTTTGACAGTAAATCAGGTAAACTTGATACAGGGAGTTGGTTATGATTTGTGGTTGGTTCACCATCAAGACTGTCAGTAAATCTCCCTTCCGGTTGGGGGCTATTGATTGGTGAAGCAGAAGCTTCATCGGTTAAACTCACCCCTTGTTGCTCCATCCAAACTGTCAGATAATGGGGATGTTTTAAAATCAAACACAGAGGCCGAGATTCCTCAGAGATTTCGCAACAACAAAACTTGACGGCTTTTTGATAAGCATTTAGGGGAAGATCAAAACCTCTAGTGAATCGTTTATTTTGGAAAATAATTGTAGATTCATCCAGCCACTGAATCTCTTCTTGATGCAATAGCGAGTGGCGCATGGGTCTGTGTGCGGAACCTGCGTCCGCACCGCTGTTTGCCCCGTGGGAACCCCCAAGACCGCGCTGCATCGCTTGATTACTCTTTTCTTGATCAATTATTAACATTTGGGTAGTTTCCCCCCTACTTGATCTATCTTTGAAAATAGTTGGTGAGATTGTGGCAATTTTGGTCTCGAAGTGTCAACGGAAAAATGTAGTCAATTGCATCACAGATTTGGCTACATCCTTGAGCCAATATACTAAAAATTTATGTCATTAATACTGGGATTTTGGGCATCAAGCTGGAGTCTTGCCCAGTAAATTAACGGTTTCACGCCTATGTGGGTCAACACAAAGTAGTTAGAGTGGATTAAGTAAAATATTATATTATAACACAAATAAATTTAATTGTAAACCATAAAATGTAGCTAGTTTGACAATTAACCCAACCTTTCTTGTCTCCCCTGTCTTGATGCAATAGCGAGTGGGGGAAACCACGGCAGTTGCTCATGGGGGGAACCCCCATGAGCAACTGCCTCCCCAAGACCGCGCTGCATCGCTTCCAGAAATCCCTAGATTTATGTCTTGGTAATTCGCTATCCGGATAGATTTAACCAGGCAATTCCCGGCAAAACCCGGAAGCCGTGTACAGCACGTCGGTTATCGACGAGGAGGTATCCCTCAAAGCTTTTAGGTAAATCCCAAAAGCGCCATTATGATCACGGTCAATGGTGTGGCCACAATTTGGGCATTTAAATCGTTTAGAACTGCCTAACTTGCTGTGAATGTGGCCACATTTAGTACAAGTCTTGGATGTGTATTCTTCAGTGACGTCTACTACAAAACAGCCTCTTTTGGCTGCCTGATGCTTCAATGTCATCTTGAATCGATAATGTGCCCAAGACATCATTTTTCTAACGGTATTGCTTCTTATTTTCCTCTTGGTTTTACTCACCATTTGAGATGTCTCAAATTTGGGAAGGTAAATAACTTGATACTCAGAAGTGAGGAAACAGGCAACCTTTTTGTGAGCTTCGTCTATAAGATTGCGAATTTTTACTCTCATGCGCTGAGCGGCCTTCCTGATCTTGAATCTTTTTCTTTTATTTTTAGACCCCTTAGCTAGAGAGGCACGAGATATTAGATTATCTAAGTGGCAACAAAGGCGGTAAACTCGTCCAATGTCTCCTGAACCTATATCTAAAAACCTCTGGCCGTCAAATCCAGTCAAAAATGTCCTTACTCCAGGATCTAAAGCAATACTTCTATCTGGCAGAGAAGGTTTAGCAGGTTTTTCGTCTATGGCAAAAGTAATAAACCAACGTCCTCGATCAATAACCAGAGTAGGGTCATGAAGGATCTTTTCTGGCATTGATTCGCTACTGTGAAAAACCCTACCTTTCGTCTCTTTTGGGTAAAAAGTTCCTTTCCTGAAGTTAACCTTATTGAACCTGATCGATTGAACTGGATCTGAAAACTTCCTAAACTTAGCTTCTCCGTCTACCTTCTTGGCTGCTTTATGAGCTCCAAATGCTTGAAATATTGCAGATTCTCTTGGGCTGTAAGGTGTTTTACTAACCCATTCAGGGACGTCTGACATTATTTTCTTTCTAAGGTCGTATTTCCCTATTTTTGTGGTTTTAAGAGTTGCTATCGCCTTATTGTAACACCATCTCGCGGCATTAATCCAAGTTCTCCATTTTAGCTTTAATTCAGTTTCCGGGTAGACTCGGATCTTCTTTGATAACTGACTTGTATTTCCTGAGTCCATAGAGTCTACAACTGAAGACATGGACGATGGCAAGGATGTCGGGTAGGGAATCAATGTCACCATTTCTTCCCCCCCTAAGAACCGGACTTGACACTTTCATATCATCCGGCTCAAGCCTTTGACTTCTCAGACCGTGACCCTGTATGTATATGTAGATGA
>NZ_JAAHIG010000234.1:0-14549 GCF_010692305.1 Moorena sp. SIO4G3
GTCGTGCTACTCAAAACATTTAACAATGTGCAACACTAGGTGAAGTGTATCAAACTAAAGGCGAGTTTTCGTCGTCCAACACTCTAGGTGAAGAAAAGTCCATCACCCAATTGAGAGTTGCTATAAAATAATCATGATTGACCTATATACCTTTTCCACACCTAACGGACGTAAACCTGCCATCATGCTCGAAGAAGTAGGACTTCCCTACACCGTTCACAAAATTGACATAACCAAGGGAGAACAGTTTACTCCCGAATATGTAGCAATCAATCCCAATAGTAAAATTCCTGCTATCATTGACCAGGATACTGGTATCAAAGTTTTCGAGTCAGGAGCAATTCTAATTTATTTGGCAGAAAAGACAGCCAAGTTATTGCCAACCGATACAGCAGCAAGAATACAAGTGATTGAATGGCTAATGTTCCAGATGGCAAGCGTTGGACCAATGTTTGGTCAACTGAGTCACTTCCGACGCTTTGCTCCAGAACAGATTCCCTATGCTATCGATCGCTATAAAAAAGAAACCCTACGTCTGTTTGGTGTCTTAGATCAGCAATTAGGAAAACAGGAATTCATTGTTGGAGACTACTCCATTGCCGACATAGCTACCTATCCTTGGGTAGCTGTCTATGAGTATTTGGGAGTCACCCTAGATAACCATCCCCACCTCAAACGTTGGGTCGAGACAATGCAGCAGCGATCTGCTGTGGAACGGGGCATGGCAGTTTGAAGGTTTGTTGAAAGTTGAAAGTTGAAACTCCCGGTTTGCCCATTTTTTCGGGAGTTATAAGAAAGGCTACTCAGGAGTAAAAGATTGACCATCAAGTTGAGTATAAATAGTAGTTGAAAACCCAAGTAGAACAAGAAGACGCTGCTGTAAAGGAGAAAGAGCAGTCAAATGGGTATAAACTTCATTTTTTACCTCAATTACTACCAAGGTAATTTCCTTGAACGCAGCCAGAATTCTTTCAGCAGTAGGACGGGCAGTTTTTCGTTTGGGTAACCCACCATAAAGTCCAGAAATGTTGAATGTCGTAATCAAACTTTACATATAGAGATATAATTGTCCTATCAATGATCCAATTGTCAAGATTTCATAATATCTTCCATCCAATGCACATAACTTATTTTTTGACACATACATGCTTGTAAATAGCGAAATTTATCTAATATTTTTTCACCCCATTCTTTAGGAACATAGATAACTTTTAAAATTAGATAAGCAATGAGAAATGCATAAATTTGTATGGCAATACCATTAATATTTTGGTGATCAACCTATCCAACTTTAGGTGCATCTTTAAAAATTTCCATTGTCTTGGTGCGCTTTCCCTAGGTCGGGTTTCCCGACCGGGGTCGCACCGCAACAATTCAACTCCCCATATTAATCGATAAATATCCCTAATATCATCATCCTTAACTGCTTCTTAAAGTTACCGTAAGAATAGGGTCGCCTTATAACAACAGTTTTAACCCTTTTCCCATAGCCGACCAACCATAAAGGCTCCACTATTCTAAGGTTTCGTCTCCATCTCCATGACTTTGTAAATTGGTGACTAACCGAAATTCAGTTTTCGTTTCTAAATCACAAAAATTAATCACTCTATAAGCTTTTGCCTCTTTTGATGAACCAATTTTTATTAGTTCTGTTTCTGAATCAAACTCTAACTTCCAATTATTATTAATTCGCCCAACAAAATATTTATCGGCTTGCACTAATTTTTCAATAAAATTTAATCCAGCCAATCCTCTATCCATTACTCCTACACCGTCTTTTGGTAATTTATAGCGTTTATCATAGCTATGAGGTACACATGATTTTTTCTCTCTTCCCTCTTCCCTCTTCCCTCTTCCCTCTTCCCTCTTCCCTCTTCATTCTTCCCTGCTCCCTGCTCCCTGCTCCCTGCTCCCTAAAAACCAGAGATTTGTACCTCATGGGTATAAGACTTGCTATATTAGATAATGATAAATAACTAATGAACATTAGTTCAACACATTAAAAAAAATGAAACCAAGCTAAGACGATGAAGTTAAAAAGAAATAATTGGCCATCTCAGCAACCCGCAACTCAGCCAATTACTCCCTCCAAACCTCAACCCTCTAAACTCTCAGATTGGTTTTCTTCCTTAGTAAAAGCCAGCAGGGGACCACAATCTGTTTTCCACCAGTTAGCCGTGAGGGTGACTCGACGGGTCCGGAAACCAGAAGCGCGTGCGATCGCGTCTAGGGTATTGGCATTTTCTGATTTAGCAGGAGGACGAATGGTTATCCCTAAAGCTTTGCCGATAGCACCCACAGCAATTAACAGGGGAGTTTCGCCTTCGGGAATGTTGGTGGTGGGATTGAGGATTGAGGCGAGTTCCCTCAGGGCTTTTTCGGTCATATACCAGGAGATTAAAAATGTCCTGAATTTTACAATATCTAGTAAACCCAATTAAAATATTAACTTATTTTAACTAAAGTTAAATTTATTAAATACAAATTATAACAATTACCAGCATAATCTGGGTCAAAAACCATATTTTTTATTAAAATTGTGCTTAAGTTTCGCTTTCTGTGGGCAATAAAAAAAAGTCGTGCTAAACTGTTTCTAATACCATATATTTTCCTCATCAAGTTGAGGTATTTCAGTGAAAAACACTCAAAGACAAATTCATCTAGACAAAACTCAAATTAATAAACTGCGACAGCTTCAGCCACTCGAATTGGAAGAGCTTGAGGTGATAATAGGTGGACGTGATGGAGGTGGTTATGGTGACAGGGGCTTCGGCGGACGTATCCCGAAAAGCGGTGCGAACAGTTGTTATGATTTTAACTGTGGATGCAGTTGCGGTGATGAAGTAGATGAAGTAGATCAGAGCAGTTGGTGGAGTGATTTGTTCCAATGGTTCTAATAGAGATTCTTGTATTCGTTTGGGAGTTCTGATTAGTTGATTTTTGCTCTGGGTTCAACTCGATTGGGTCGATGAGTATTACTGAGATCTTGCACCATTGTGATTAATCGTAGGGTGGGCAGTGCCTACCAACGCGGTTTGCAAGCTTCATTATCTGTCTGGTGCACTGCCCACCCTACATGAACTTTTCTGTCTGGTGCTTTTCTGCTTGCCAGACAGACTGTTAAGGTAGAGTCGGCACAATAGCCGTTATCGAATCAAGACTATCATTGCCGTTACGTATAAAACCACCACCGCACACCTTGGTTAACTCGTCGTCAGTCAAGGCTAATAAGGTGTTACCCCTTCCTGATGAATCTTTGGTTGATTTCTCGGTTAGTTTTTCTATTTTGATTCTAGCCATTTAAATCACCTTTGAGTTAGTAATTCAGCTTTGACATACTTCCTACACTGATCAGTGTATAGCTATGATTAACTTCCTACACTGATCAGTAGGGCAGTTTTGAAACTGCCACAACGGTACAGATTGGATTCACTATCTAGATCAGATCATCTCAGGGGATGACAAGCTAATTTAAAATCTTACAGGGGTTAGGTTTTAGGGGTTAGGTGAAGCGGAAAGATTGCCCAAGCGGGATGGATTGATTAAAACTATCATTGACGAAGTATGCGTGAAAATTGCTTCAATTGCTGGCAAATACAAATGACTCCGATGCGCTCATTTTACCCAACACCTAAAACCTAAAACCTAACACCTATCTAGGTTTGAGCTTTGTTGTCACCCCGTGAGGCCGAATCCACTGCGGTCAGGGCTTGCTGGTAGCGAGACTGGGCTTTACGAATTGAGGCGAGGCGGTTTGGCCAGCTTACCTGGACGATGCAGCCTTGTTGAGAGTTAGGTAAATCTTTAATGGTTTGATCACATAGGGCTTCTGCTTCAGAGTAACGTTGTTCAGCCGGTCGGCGATCCATGTGTTGGGAATTCGCGCTCCTATGGCAAACCTAACCATCGTTTCATTGTGGTTGCTTTAGGGCAATCCCGCACAGCGCGATCGCATCTAGTTCGGCGATGGTGAGTGTTTGCAGTTCCCTGACCAAGGCAAGTTTCTTTTGAGGGGATGCAACTTCACCACTGTTTTGGTTTGCCAGGTTGGTTTGCTTTGGTTAGTCCAGCTCCTGGGGAATGACCTTGGGCGCTTGTGGGAATTACGACATCGGTAGGACAAATATTTCTGGTATCTGAATTAGGGTGGTTAGGTGGTCATCGGTAGGACAAAGGTTATTTCTGGTATCTGGGAATTATCTGAATAAACCAAAGACATGACATTATATATTTATATATGGTATATTAGGTTGGTATCTTACAATAAACCAAAAATGAAGAACAACCTCAACAAAATAAAACAAGCGAACAACCACAAAGAGGGAGAACTAGAATCAGCACCACAAACCAACCTAACCAAACTCAAAAACGGAGAACTAGAATCCATTATAGGCGGAGGATATAACAACTATAGGAACTTGTTATTTGAAATATATTTGAGGGATTTGGGGATATATTGAAATATATTTGAGGGATATGAGAGATGAGTATCTAGCAGGGCGACAGAGGTAGGGGAAAGGTATATGTAGCAGAAGATACAGCCATCAGAGAGAAAAAAAGATAGGTCAAATATAGGAAAGCTGAGGGTGCATCTCAGTTTTGCAAAAATACCAAAATCATGATATTATTGAAAGTGTTCAATTTTTAATAATGACTGAAAGTCATGAACTTGAGTCCAGAATAAAAACAAGAGCTAAAAGAACATTTAAAAGCTGTTGCTAAACTTTTATATCGCCACACACCCCCAGGAAATAAGCAAAGATTTGAGGATCTAGAAACGACCCTAAGAGACTATATCCAAGAAGAAGTTTCCCCAGAGATAGCTAAGTTTTTTTTTCAGAAGTCAGTCAAGTAAAAATTGGTAGAGCTCGCCGAATAAAAACGATAGTAGGAGAAGTAGAAATCACTGATAAACAGGCCGATTATTTTGAGTTAAACCCTTATAGTCAATTAAGTCCAAAACTGGAAAAAAATGCTTTGCTTATCTGTGCCAATGAATCTTATAAGAGAGCAGAGGAAGATTTCTGGGCAATGACGGGAATCAAAATTTCACATAGTACATTACATAGATTAGTTAAAAAGCAGGAGCTAGATTTACCAGAATCTAGATTAGGAATACAAGAAGTAAGCTTAGATGCAGGAAAAATAAGGTTACGTACAGAGGAAAAGGGTAAACCCTGTGAATGTAAAGATTATAAAGCTGTGTGTTTGAATGGAACATATATAGGAGCAATATTCAAGAAAATCAGGTTTTAATAGATTGGATAAATAGTCAAAAACTTCTCAACCCGTTCTTTTGTACAGGTGATGGTCATCAAGGAATTTGGAATGTATTTGAAGACCTGGGAGAACCGGATCAAAGAAGCGATGCAGCGCGGTCTTGGGGGTTCCCCCCATGAGCGACTGCATCAACACAGAGAAATATTGGATTGGTATCATCTTAAAGAAAATCTTTATAAAGTGGGAGGTTCCTTGAAACGTTTACAACAGGGAGAAAAGCTCCTCTGGTCAGGAAAAGTGGCAGAGACTTTAGATTTATTTAGCGGTGCGACCCCGCGCTTTTTCAAAGCGCTAGGGAACGCGCACCGTCGGTATTAAAAAAGAAAGTAGCACAAAATTTTTGTAACTATATAGAAACTCATAAGAAGCGAATAATCAACTATGAATACTATCAAAAAGAAAGAATAAGCTCCCTAGGCTCAGGAGCAATTGAATCGGGAATTAAGCAAATAGGAATGCGAGTTAAACTATCAGGTTCACAATGGAATATTGAAAATGTTCCTCAGATTCTTTCTTTACGCTGTGCTTACCTAAATGGGATGCTTTATTAATGATGTTTTTACAAAGATGAGATGCACCCAACGGCCAACGGCTGATAGCTGACGGCTGACTGCTTACAAATTAATATTATCCTGACAAATTTGAGTGTTAGGATGATCCTCCCCTAGGGTAGCTGCAAAAATTGCTCGTGCTTGCTCAAAAAACTCCTTGGCTTGCTTAGTTTTCCCTTTTTGTTTCAGAACCGATGCCAGATTATTTAACGTGATAGCAAGTTCAGGATGGGATTCACCTAACAGTTGAGTCTTAATTTCTAAAGCTCGTCGATAGGCTTGTTCTGCTTGGGATAAATTCCCCTTAGCTTGCTCAGATGCTGCGAGATTATTGAGATTAACAGCAACATCGTAGTGAACTGAACCAAACTGTTGCTCAAAGAAAGTAATGGCTGTTTCAAAGTAAGTAATCGCTTCATCCCATTGCTGTAATCCGTGTAAAATGGAACCTAACGCTGCTCCATCCGCAATGGTTTTAGGATGGTGGGAACCAAATAGTTCTAAGTGGAGTTGATAGGATTGACGTGCCCAATTTTCTGCAGTTTGATAGTCTCCACGGGCATGATGGAGTCCTGCCAGGTTATGATAAACTGTGGCGATATCACGGTGGTGGTTGCCGTATTGTGATTCCAAGGTGGCTAATGTTTGCTGATAGAGCCGTTCCGCTGCATCAAATTTGCCCCAGTATTTATAGACAATTGCTAAATTATTGGCTAGCTGAATCCTTTTAGATTGATACTGTTCTGTGCCTTCGGTTTCTATCAGTTCAATTGCCCGCTGGTAAGTTTGTTCTGCCTCAGCATAATTCCCTTGAATGCGTTGAAGAGTGCCAAGGGTAGATAAAGTAGTTATTTCCAAGGAAAGAGCAATGGCGGGGGATAGACTGGCTTTAATTGTCTCTAAGATTTTCTGTGCGGAATGCACTGCAGTCAGGGCTTGCTGGTAGCGAGACTGGGCTTCTAGAATTAAGGCGAGGCGGTTTTGCAAGCTTACCTGGACGATGCACCCTTGTTCTGAGGATGGTAAATCGTTAATGGTTTGATGACATAGGGCTTCTGCTTCAGAGTAACGTTGTTCAGCCTGGAGGCGATCCATGTGCTGAATGGTTTGTTTTAAGTTGTCTATCATGGATTACTCTCCAGACCTTGGAAAGGATAGAAGCTTAGGAATTCCCTAAGTTAGGCAAACTTCACCACTGTTTCATTGTGGTTCAATGAGAGTCGCGCCCCAGCGATGGCATCGAGTTCGGCCATAGTCAGTGCTTGCAGTTCCTTAACCTCCGCCAGTTTCTTTTCTGGGGATGGTTTCGGCTTGGTAGGCTGATTGGGAAACTTCACCACTGTTTCATTGTGGTTCCAGTCGGCTCTTCCTGCCCCAGCGATGGCATCGAGTTCAGCCATAGTCAGTGCTTGCAGTTCCTTAACCTCAGCCGGTTTCTGTTCCGGGAATGGTTTCGGCTTCTGAGATAGATTGGGAAACTTCACCACTGTTTCATTGTGGTTCAATTCGATTCCTGCCCCAGCGATGGCATCGAGTTCTGCCATAGTCAGTGCTTGCAGTTCCTTAACCTCCGCCGGTTTCTTTTCTGGGGATGGTTTCGGCTTCTGAGATCGATTGCACGTTTCATTACTAATAGTAGTCATGATTTTAGTCGCCATGATTATTTGGTCTAGTAACCTTTTCTATATTAGACTACAGTAGGCGTGGGCATGATTTCGGTAACAATTAGAAATAATTCCATAAAAAATTCCCATCGTTATAGCGTTTTTATCTGGGTTGTCAACACACGAATTTCCAAATTTGCTTGCATATAAGATCCAAAAGGCAAGATGGTAAAGGGGTCCGGAGTGTTATTTGAAAATCAAAAAATACCTCCTAGGTTGACATCTCAAATATAAACCCGCTTATTAGTTGGAAGATCAATCCTGGCGAACATTGACAGACAAGGGTTTCAAAATTGTTACAAAATATGTATTACAAAATATGTAACTAATGCTTAGCCGATCACCCTTCTGAACGAATCAATCTCTGATAAACTCCCCCTTCCTCCCACAATTCTTCGTGAGTTCCCCGCTGCACTACCTTACCCCCTTCCAGCACAATAATCTCATCACAATCTCGAATGGTACTCAAGCGGTGGGCTACCAAAATACAACTACACTGACGCGATCGCAAATTTGACACAATCATTTGTTCTGTCTGGGCATCCAACGCAGAAGTCGCTTCATCCATCACCAAAATTGCGGGATTTTTCACCAATGCCCGGGCAATTTCCAACCGTTGTCGCTGTCCGCCACTTAAATTAACACCCCCTTCCAGCAATTCCCCGTCATATCCCCCCGGAATTGCCATGACTGCTTCATGGATAACCGCATCTTCACAAGCTTGGACTAATTGCTGATCGGTTACTGTAGCATTCCATAAAGTTAAATTATCCCGCACCGTCCCACCAAACAGAAAGATATCCTGTTCCACCAGTGATAAAGAACTGGCCAAGACCTCTCGGGGAATTTCCCGTCTAGGAGTCCCATCCAAGAGAATCTCCCCTTCCCAAGGTTGATAAAGTCCACAGATCAGTTTAGCCAGGGTAGATTTCCCCGAACCACTGGCACCAACTAAAGCCACCCGTTGTCCTGGTTGCAAGGATAGACTGAAGTTCTCAATCAATGGCGGGTCTACATGGGAGTAACCAAACGTAACATCCCGTAACTCCACATAACCGTTTAGATTTTCGATTACAGGAAGTTTCGCCCCCCTAGCCCCCCAATTTTGGGGGGAAATTGAGTTAAAGTCCCCCGCCCCCCTAGCCCCCCAATACTGGGGGGTTCTTGAGTTAAAGTCCCCCAGAATTGGGGGATTTAGGGGGCTTGCAGCTCTCGGTCGTGAGTTCAATTCATCCACCTCCCCATCTCCCCATCTCCCTCTCTCCCTCTCTCCCTCTCTCTCCACTTCCGAATCCAGGGAATTACCCAACACATCATCTAAACGATTTAAGTCCCCTTCTAATTCCTGGAGGGTACTCCCGAAATCTACCAAGGTATTAACAGGTTGTTGAAAACTGATCATTAAACTTTGAAACGCCACCAACATCCCAATGGTGAGGTTTCCATCCATCACCCGCCAACCCCCAACCACTAAAATCAACATCGAGGTTAAGGAGGTTAGTAATATGGGCAAAACCCCCAACATCTGGTTTGTGACTTCCAACTCTTGCTCAGCGATCGCAGCTTTGGCATAATAACCAGACCAGCGGGAAAAGAAATCCGACTCCAAGGCTGATGCTTTCAAGGTTTCCATACTCTGGAGGGCTGCAATACTTACCCCCGCAGCTTTCCCCCAATCTTGGACTAAGCGCATATTAGCATCCACCCGCTGTCTGGCTACCCACTGCAAGGCCAAGCCATTGATAGCAGAAAAACAGATACCAATTAAGGTCAGTACTCCATCATAGGCAAACATCACCACAGCGTAGAACACTATCATCACCGTATCAATTACTGTAGTTGCCAATTGTCCAGATAGCACCTGACCCACTTTATTATTGAGACTGGCACGATTGCTAATTTCCCCGGCATATCGTTGAGCATAAAATCTGACAGGCAATCTTAGAATATGCCAAATAAAGCGAGTGGACATCCCGACAGCCAGCTTAATCCTCAGCTTTCGTAAATAGCGCAGTCGCAGCAGGGTCAGAATTCCTTGAAACACCGTCGTAATAATCATCCCTAAAATTAGAGGACGCAGCCATTCCGTGCGATTTTCTACCAGAATCTCATCCACAAACACCTGACTGAACACTGGGATAGCTAATCCTGGCAGAACTAACAGAAATCCTGCCAAAATACAGTATAAAATTGCCCCAACTGAACCTTGCAAACGGTCAATCAAGGCTAAGATGACACTGGGTTTACGACCCCCCTTGTTAAAGTCGGGTCCCGGTTCCATCACTAGGACAATCCCGGTAAACCCCTCATCAAATTCCTCCCAAGAAATCCTCCGGGGACCGGTCGCGGGGTCATTGAGAAATACCCAATGTTTGCTGAATCCTTCCACCACCAGGAAGTGATTGAACTTCCAAAAGATAATGTAGGGGGGAGATAATTCTTGAAGTTGTTCTAAGTGTTCTGCTTTAAAGCCATCTGCAACCATTCCATAACGTCTAGCAGCAAGAATAAGATTAGAAGCTTTGCTGCCATCACGGGAAACCCCACACTCAATCCGCAGTTCAGCTAAGGGCACAATGCGATTATAGTAACCAAGAATAATAGCTAAGGAAGCGGCTCCGCATTCGACTGCTTCCATTTGTAAAATAGTAGGAGTTCTGACACGCATTTATAGCATTTTAATTTTAAGGGAACAGGGAATAGGGAGTAGGGGGAATAAAATTTAATTTACCTAATAAGTTAAGTTATCAGCATTCAGCATTCAGCATTCAGCATTCAGCATTCAGCTGACCACTGACCGCTGACCACTGACCGCTGACCACTGACCGCTGACCACTGACCGCTGACCGCTAAATGCTTACTCACAAACATAAAAGTACCCTGATTGGGTACTGTTGAACAAAAATGCGACGCATTCCCCCACCTGGCCGTAGGCCACGCTACGCGAACGTTCAGGTGGGGGTTAAGGAGCAAGCTAATTAATCGTCGTAGCCCTGATTTTCTATATATTGCTTAAGCACTGAAAGGGAAGCTCCTCCACAAGAAACAGCGCTAAATCCCCTTTTCCAAAAGACTGGTTTCCAGTAATAGGGAGCCAGTTCTTTTGGATACCTTTTTCTGATCTCTCTACTGGTTACTGTCTTGAGGGTATTGCAAAGTTTGGAAATCGATACCTTAGGAGCTAAGTCAATCAAAAGGTGAATGTGATCATTTGCCCCTAAATCAGCTTTAGCGTCCTCAAGGATGCAGTCATTTTTTTCGCAAATGCTTTTTATCAAGTCTTTAATGTCTTCTTCTATATCCCCAGTAATTACTGGATGGCGATACTTAGTTACGAACACTATGTGAATTTTGATTAGTGAAACAGTGTGAGCAAAAGAGCGAAGAGTGGTTGACATCATAAAACACTATAGGTTAACATAGTGATATGTTAGCAATGCAACTGAGATTGTGAAAACACCGACCAAGATCATTCGCACCGACAAATGGAGACTTAATCCGACACCTGAACAGCGCCTGCGGCTCAGTGAAACGGTTGGAGTCTATCGTCGTGCTTGTCGGTACTTGGTCGGAATTATTTATACTCACTGGTCTGAGCTAGGGGAATTAACGGCAGATCAACTAACTCCTGCTGTCGAAAAATTAATGCATCAGACCCGGTCACGTCCTAATATTAAATACCCTCAGTTCAATAAAACCTTCTACAAATTCCCTAGTTACTTGCGTCGTGCTGCAATCGCGTTTTCCGCTGGTCAGGTTAGTAGTTTTGTTACTCGTTATCGGGAGTGGCAGTCGGGCAACAGAAAAAGAAGGGATGCTAAGCCTCCAAGGCTAAATGCAGACAGTGGCTGTTATCCCTCCCTTTACAAGGGACAATGCTACAAGCTGCATGGTTATGACCAAGTCGAAATCAAGGTTTTCAATGGTTCTGATTGGCTTTGGACTACCGTTCAAATCACTGGATTAAGAGAGCGTCATCTCGTGGCATCCAATAAGATGATGTCCCCTTCATTGGTCTTAAATGAAAGGGTCTGTCACTTGTCCGTTCCATTTATTTGCAAGCCAGAAAAAAGAAAACCAGAGGCTAATGTCACAGCAGTTGATCTAGGGATAAATACAACAGCTACAATAGCAGTCGTAACTGATAGCGGCACTGTAATCCACCGTGAATTCGTTCACCCTGGAAGAGAGTGCGGCTCGTTCCTAGGAAGAGCCTCCTGAAACAGGAGGGGTAAAACTAGGGGGATTCGCGGGAATATTCCCAAAAATCCTAACTATCTGTAGGATGGTGGTGAAAACCCACCCCTTGAAGAGACAAGTGACTCCCTATCATGGCCACACCGAACAGGCGGCAACCTGTAGAGTGACGCTGGCACCAGGGCGGAATCAGAGGTGAAACAGATAAGCCACACTGCCGCTAACGGGGAGACGACATGGGTAACAGTAGCAAAAGTCCTGAAAAAGTGTCTAACGGGGAAGCCGCAATCTGTTAATATGCGAGACTTCATCCTCTCAATTCTCACAGCATTTTTCTCTTGATAGCTGTAATCTCTGAGAAGAGGATAGGCAAAGTGGACTGCCCTAAATCGTCATAACAATCCAGCAGATGGAACGAGTAAAAACGACAGCAAGAACAGGTCTGAGGAGTAGTCGAACCTCAGTAAGCTATGCCAAGCCTAATCCCTGCTGTCGGGTAGGATGTCATCGGAAACTGATGACGGATATCAAGATAAACAAATCTGAGAAGAGTATGGGTAGACACATGCCAAAACATAGTGACCTTTGGAAAGGGGAAAGCTGGAAACAGCATAAAAAGAACCTATTCCGCCTACAAAGAAGAGTTTATAAAGCAGTTCAAGCTGGCGACCTGAGGAAAGCTCGGTCTCTACAGAAACTGATAATGAAGTCCCGGTCAGCACAATTAATGGCAATCCGTCAAGTGACACAGCTCAATCAAGGAAAAAGGACCGCCGGAGTAGACGGGAAATCCTCCCTAACCTACAAAGAAAGGTTCGAGGTACTTAAAAAACTAGGCTCCAGTGCGGAAAACTGGACGCACCAAGGCTTGAGGGAAATCCCAATAGCCAAGAAAAATGGGGGTACGAGAATGTTGAAAGTACCAACAATTGAAGACCGAGCATGGCAATGTCTAGCAAAATTCGCTCTTGAACCAGCCCATGAGGCAACGTTCAGTGCCTTCAGCTATGGATTTAGAACTGGCAGATGTGCCCAGGACGCACAAAAAATGCTATTCCAAAACCTAAATTCAAATAGAAATGGCATAAACAAAAGAGTAATCGAACTGGATATCAAGAAGTGTTTTGACCGCATCTCCCACGACTCCATTATGGATAGATTGCTAGCCCCTGCGGGTCTGAAGATAGGGATATTCAGATGTCTAAAAGCAGGCATCAATCCGGAATTCCCGGAGCAAGGAACGCCCCAAGGAGGCGTGGTCAGCCCACTTCTTGCCAACATCGCACTTAACGGAATAGAAGAGATAAACCCCAAAGTTAGATGCATACGATATGCAGACGACATGGTCATAATTCTTAAGCCAAAAGATAATGCTGAAAAAGTTCTAGAGAAGATTAAAGCCTTCCTAACAGAACGTGGGATGGAAATCAACGAAGAAAAGACCAAACTAACCAAAACGACAAATGGATTTGACTTCCTGGGGTGGAATTTCCGCGTCCAGAAAAACGGAAAATTTCGATGCATTCCCTCAGTGGAAAATCACCGAAATATACGAAAGAAGATTAAAGCCGTGGTCAACAGCTCGAATTATGGAGCCAAAATTAAAGCCAAGAAACTAGCACCAATTGTACGTGGATGGAGGAATTACCACAAAAGTTGCGACATGAGTAGCTCCCGAGATAGTTTATGGTTTGTAAAAAATACCGCACACCGGAAGTTCAGAAAGGAGAGAAAAACAAATCGGTATAAAGCCAATGAACTATGCGAGAAAGCCTTTCCAACTGTGGGGTATGAACAAAATCAACACGTAAATGTAAAGGACACCAAG
The DNA here is from genome assembly GCF_010692305.1 of Moorena sp. SIO4G3. Classification (NCBI taxonomy): domain Bacteria; kingdom Bacillati; phylum Cyanobacteriota; class Cyanophyceae; order Coleofasciculales; family Coleofasciculaceae; genus Moorena; species Moorena sp. SIO4G3. The sequence goes on from NZ_JAAHIG010000234.1 coordinate 13,521, forward strand.
TCCCCGTATGACGGAGACATGGTTTACTGGAGCAAGAGAAACTCCAAATTATATAATGATGCTACCTCAAAAGCTCTAAAAAGGCAAAACCATTCCTGTGGACATTGTGGACTGAAATTCGTAGATGATGAAAGGATTCACCTCCATCACATAGACGGAAATCACAGCAACCAGAGAGAAGACAACCTTATGGCTGTCCACCGAAGTTGCCACCAACAAATACACTGGAGCCAAAAAGATATCTAGGAGCCGTGTGAGGGGAAACTTTCACGCACGGTTCTGGAGCGGAGGTGCCCCAGGTAATACTGGGCATCGACCGTAACCATAGACCGTCGAGATCAGCGACTGAAATCCGTGTCTATGCGGGCGGCCAAGACCATGGGGAAAGGAGGCAGACTTCACAAAGGATTCTGTTCTAAAACCTATGAAAAATGCCGAAGAATTAATCATCAAATAGGTCACCTTGTTTCAAAGCGAATTGTTGAGATTGCTGAGCAATTTAATTCTGAAGCTATAGTATTTGAGAATCTCAAAGGTTGGAAGCCAAGAGGTGGTAAAAAACGATCCAACCTTCGGCAAAGATTTCACGGATGGCTTAAGGCATTGATTCGCAATTTTACTGAAATGAAGTGGGCTGAAATGGGAGGAAAAGTAATAGAGGTCGTAGCGGCTTACACCTCAAAATTAGCCTATGATGGTTCCGGCACGGTTAAACGTAATTCAAGAAAATACTCCCTAGCAACCTTCCCTTCAGGTAAGCGATTTAATGCTGATCTCAACGGTGCTTACAACATTGGTGCTAGAGGTGTGTTTAAACTCGTTCGTAGGTGCGGCTTGTTTTGAGTAGGAGGTACTCATGAAAGAGTAAGGTATGACTCAAGTAACTCGCGGGGATAACCCCAAAAAGTTATAACTGTGTGCGGCTTGTTCTGAGTAGGAGCCTCCCTCGTGCGGGAGAGGTATGACTCAGGTAACTCGCGGGGACAACCCCAAGAATTATAACTGTTCATCCGGATGGCGGTGCAAACC
>NZ_JAAHIG010000235.1:0-14508 GCF_010692305.1 Moorena sp. SIO4G3
GGAGATGGGGAGATGCTTACAAGGGTAGGTTTTTTAGAAAGGGGCGAGTAGGTACTTTTATTGTCTTGATGCAAAGGGCGAGTGGGGGAAACCACGGCAAAGCGCGAGTGGCGCATGGGTCTGTGTGGGGAGGTGTGGGAGGTGTGGGAGGTGTGGGGAGATGGGGAGATGGGGAGATGGGGAGATGCTTACAAGGGTAGGTTTTTTAGAAAGGGGCGAGTAGGTACTTTTATTGTCTTGATGCAAAGGGCGAGTGGGGGAAACCACGGCAAAGCGCGAGTGGCGCATGGGTCTGTGTGCGGAACTTGCTTCCGCACCTTGTAAGACCCGTGGGAACCCCCACAGGTCGGCGCTGCCTCCCCAAGACCGCGCTGCATCGCTACGTATAAATTCATCAAAATATGTATCAAAATACATAAGTATGTCCGAAAAAAAATCTACCCATATGTATCAAAATACACAAGTATTTCCGGGGAAATTCTTCAGGTGCGACCCGTGGCGAATTTAATAATTAGATGGGGAAAGCGCACCTACCATTTCCCGCTTCTGACGACTCCCGATTCCCGATTCCCGACTCCCGATTCCCGATTCCCGACTCCCTGTATATAGATATAGCTCGTTGGTTAGAATTTTTGATTTATTCACATAATATTCACAAGATGATGATTTAATCAGTTCTACCAGTTGAGTCAGTCAAGATAATACAAGAGATGAAACTGAAGGTAAACCCGCCCAACAATCACCCTTTACGGTTTAAAATGGTTGTTTTTTTTATTTATAGTGGCTTAGTCTACTTAGGGATTGCTTCGTTATATTGGTTTGTGGTTTTTCCCATAAATTTTATTGATGGATTTATTGAAAAATCCCAACTCAATAAACTCTTTTTTTTTGTCAATAAAGTAGAACAAAAAGACCAAGTTTTGTTTTTTATAGCTGTTGTAATAATGGCGATTGGACTAGGGATTTTGCTTAAACTTTACTACTTAAACAAAGGGTTATGGAACCTATCCAAAACTGGTAGAACTGTCAAGACTCCTATCGGTACAGAAGACAAGCAAATAATTCAATGCTTGAATAATGCCCTGGGGTGGCTGAGTTCTGATCAGATTGTCCTGCGGCTAGGTGGAATTTATGCCCTAGAACGAATTGCTAAGGTTTCTGCCGAAGACCACTGGAAAATTATGGAAATTTTATCGACGTTTGTGCGATATCAGTCCCCGTGGAAGATTCATGTAGAGCAGCAAAAGCAAATAGATGAGTTATCCATTCCTGATCAAATTGCACAAGGCCAAAAACTTCCCATTGATATTCAAGGTGCCCTGACGGTTATTGGCAGACGCGACAGCTCAAAAGAGCTTGAAGATGAAAAAATTGATTTACGTCACGCCACACTGATGGGGGCAAACTTAACAGAAGCAAACCTCCAAGAGGCATACCTTAATGCAGCCAAACTACAAGGAGCTTGTCTTAATCAGGCTAATCTAAAAGGAGCATCTGTGATCGGAGCCAATCTAGAAGGGGCAGACTGTAATCAAGCTAACCTCCAAGGAGCATACTTGATAAAAGCTAACTTGACAGATGCTTGCTTATTTGATGCTAACCTAGAAGGGGCATTTCTCAGGAGAGCTAAGCTAGAGAAGGCAATCCTCTGGAATGCTAATTTACAGCGGGCATCGTTGATTCAAGCTAACTTGCAAGAGGCAAATTTAGAGGGAGCTAATCTCGAGGGTACAGATTTAAGAGGGGCTAACCTCCAAGGAGCTAAAAATATGACCCAAAAGCAGATTGAATTGGCACAAATAGATAGCGAAACTATTTTACCAGACTACCTGATTAGGAATTAATATTAGTATAATAAATTGGCTGTATTTTTAGGAAACAGAAGACATAAATTATATCGGGTGCATCTTATATTTATTTGTAAAAATATCATCCCTCAAGAATTCCATTTAGATAATTTTTGATGCCATATTCCCTACTCCCTACTCCCTACTCCCTACTCCCTACTCCCTACCAGGAATCGATGATAGCGGTCGGGTAGGGTACGCGATCGCATAAACTGATGGAATCATCGATCAAATTCCACAGAAGAGAGGCTGATCCGTGGCTACGGACTACATTTTGTTTATACATGGTGTTAATACTCGCCAAGATCGAGAAACACCCGAATACGCTGACAAGCTTTTCGATCTGATTCAATCTAATGTTGAGTCATCTGTTCAACTCAAAAAGATCCCTCTGTACTGGGGTAATGTGGTGATTGAGCAGGAGAAGGAACTCCTAGGAGCATTGAAGGCATCGAAGGTGTGGAATGAGTTCTGGTTCACAGACTTCCGTAAAAAGCAAATCTTACAATTCGTTGGAGACGGGGCTCTCTACCTCAGCAGACATGTTAGCTCTCTGGCTATTGAGCAGATGAGTAAACAAGCCTATCAGGGATTGGAGGGATACCAGGATCAAGACCGTTTGCACCTAGTTACTCACAGTTGGGGAACGATTATCCTATTTGATGTGTTGTTTGCTAGTCGATGGGATGACCCAACTATACCTGGTCATGAGAGTATTCAGGGGATTCGCAAAAGCATTTTGGGCATCGAATCTGAGCTTGACAGTGCCATTCCTCTGGCTAGTGTTCATACCATGGGTTCACCGATTGCCCTATTTACTCTGATCCATATTGTTGGCAAAACCAGAGATGGCAGTACCCATGATATTAGTTCCAAATTAAAGGAGTTACTGGCAATTCTGACTCAACAAGGAGTGGCGTTACCCTGGCAAAACTTTCTACATCCGGGGGATCCCATTGCTTGGCCCCTAGAAGGAGTGTTGCCAAAATTAGTAGATGAGTATGACAAAGTCATCAAACTTGAAGATGTACTGACGTACGGTTCTGGATTATTAGAAAATGTCGCTAAACCGGTAAAATCGACATTTTTAGCATTAATAAATGGTGGAAGTGCTCACGACAGCTACTGGACTAGTCAGAAGGTGGCTAAAAAAATTGCAGAGACGATTCACCAGACAGCTAAGGGCTCCTATATTTTGGGCCCATCCATAACGCGCTGATGGCTAAGGCTCAAGGAAAATTACGGATTACCGGTTACCGATTATCGATTACCGATTACCGATTACCGGTAAATTCCCCGTTTTAGGGATCTTGTTCATCCTCTTGATAGACTATCAAGTCCCCTGGTTGGCACTTGAGGGCTTTGCACAGGGAGTTGAGTATGTCTTCGTCAATTCTAGGTAGACGGCGATGCCGTTTTAGCCTGGAAACGGAGTTAGGATGCTTTCCAATTATCTCAGCTAGATCTTTGTTGCTGATGTTGCGCTCAGCCATTACTACTGCCAATTTCCAGTGAATTACCACTTTAGTGTTTAACCTCTTACCATACTAAACGCTCGTTACGTTTGATTGTAACCTCTCGCAGCATGAATTGTTGAAAATAATACTTCTAAAATTTTTTTTTAAACTCAAAGTGTTGACAAAGTTGCCAAGATAGGATATACTATAAAAGTACGCAGTTACAGTGATTGGCAATCAAAGGCCAGCACAAAGCGATCGCACTCTATGGCTCGACAACCTCTGTGCGATCGCTATTCCACCACCAAGAAAACAAGGTGATATATAAATGGTAAACCCACGTTCCTGTCTTGATGCAATAGCGAGTGGGGGAAACCCCCAAGACCGCGCTGCATCGCTCCCAGAGCTAATCAAAGCTCCAATCTATGATGTCCCTCAGGGCAAAACCCCAGTCCGCCTCCTCGCCTGTGGTGTACCCAAAGGTGTTGAGAGTGTAATTAACCAATTGCACGTGCTTCGCTTTGCGGAAGTGATTGCGTGGACTCCCCCGATTCCTTCTCCTGTCGAGGGTGAGATCATTCGGATTTTGACTCGCTATGTTAATTTGAGGCGATAGGTTTAGGTATAGCGGTTTTAAATTTGGTGAGGTACAGAGTTTCTGCTTTTAGGGAACAGGGAACAGGGAACAGGGAACAGGGAAGAGTAACCCACCCCTAGGGCGTGTTTTCTTGCCTCGCAGATCCCCCATTATCCCCCTTAAAAAAGGGGGACTTTGAGTATGGCTCCCCCCTTTTTTAAGGGGGGCTGGGGGGGATCATAATCTTGCGGAAAACTTTGAAAACACGCCCTAATCCCTCCCAGGAGGGGAAGAGGGAATAGGTAAAAAATCTTGTGTACCTCATTAGGCTAAAAACCGCTATATCACTTTTTCAACTCCCCGCGCCCTGGCCTTGCGCCCGGGTCCCACACCTCCGTCTCTTTCCCTGTTCCCTGTTCCCTGTTCCCTGTTCCCTTTTACCATCAATCCTATGTTTACATTTCAACTAAACATGCTATATGACCAATCACAATCAATGGAATGCTGATGATTATGCTAAGAATTCCTCAGCACAGCTCAATTGGGCAAAGGAACTAATTGAAAAGCTATCACTAATGGGGAACGAAACACTCCTGGATATTGGTTGTGGAGACGGAAAGATTACTGCTGAATTTGCCAGTATTCTTAAAAACGGTAGTGTTTTAGGAATTGATTCATCCAAGACTATGGTTGAGTTAGCTCGGAAGACATTTCCCCCAGTAGAGTATCCTAATTTAGAGTTTAAACTTATGGATGCTACAGCGATTAACCTCAACCATAGCTTTGATGTTGTCTTTTCTAATGCTGTCTTACATTGGATCAATGACCATAGTTCAGTTTTAAAAGGCGTTCGTAATCACCTTAAACCTCACGGAAAATTACTGTTTCAGATGGGAGGTAAAGGTAATGCTAGGGAATTACTGCTGATCATAGATGAAATTATCAATGCTCCAGACTGGAAAGAGTATTTTATAGGCTTTACCTTTCCTTATTCATTTTATGGCATTGAAGAGTATCAAAGATGGTTACCAGAAAATGGATTTAAAGCTGAAGGTGTGCAGTTGATTCCTAAAGATATGCAGCATCAAGGCAAAGAAGGATTGAAAGGCTGGTTAAGAACAACCTGGTTTCCCTATACCAATAGACTTCCTCAGGAGTTGAGAGAAACATTTTTGAATACTGTTGTGGATAGGTACATCCAGCGCTATCCAATAGATACTCAAGGGTTAACTCATGTCAAAATGGTTCGCTTGGAAGTTGAGGCTTATGCTATTGCGTCAAGATAGGCAAGAGGCAAGAGGCAAGAGGCAAGAGGCAAGATTAGGAGTAAGCATTCAGCTGAGCACTGACCACTGACCGCTGACCGCTGACCGCTGACCGCTGACCACTGACCGCTGACCGCTGACCGCTGATCGCTGAATGCTTACTGATATTGAAAATTTCCTGCATAACTATTGGTGATTACCCCGATAAGTCTATAGATACTTAGAAATCAGCTATTAGCACTCAGCATTCAGCAGCTAGTGCCTTAGCTGCTGAATGCTTACCTTGTCAATCTTTAGAATCGGGTGTTCAAAAATGTCACAGAAAAACAATACCGTTACTGGTGATCAGCCCAAACCAATTATTGCTGATACTTACCGATATCAGTCCGAATACTACCATAACCGTCACCCAATCTCCGTCAACCGTCAAGCCTCAACCATTAACCGTCAAGGCTCAACCATTAACCGTCACCCAATCTCCGTCAACCGTGAAGAGCAAACCATTAACCGTCAACCATATATAGGTGATCCTAATGTGTTTTGGTTTTCAGAAATGGGCAGTGAGTGGAGTGCGACGATTAGAGAAGCGTGCTGGGAAACAATAAAAGAACCGATTGAAGAAAAAGAGGATTTATCTGAGGATGAGAAAGGCGTTTCTACAATTGTATCAGCTTTGGCTTTATTGGGGATGATTGCTCTGGCTCTTATTTAAATAAGACATAAAAATCCTAATTGTTACCGTTACGGGATTTTCTCATCTGGTCTAGAAGAGCACTAACATCTTTATATTCCTGAGCGATGATATCATATTCCGGAAGATTTTCGATGTCGAAGTTCTGAACTAGCCTTTGCTGAATTTCCTCCAACTTTTCAATTCCCTTGCGAACTCCTGGCTCTCCGCTTCGAGCTAATACGTCTTGAGCCTATCTACGGGTTAGTTCACTAAAGAGTTCTTCAAATTCTTTGTTTCCTTGATACTTGTTTTTATTTTGCTCAAATAGCTCAAGGACTTCTTCTAATGTTTGTTTATCTCTTTCATCAGCAAACTTCCTAATCGCAGATAAACCTTTATCTTCAAGTTGTGGCCATTCCGTGCTACTTGGGGGATAAGTAATAGGTGGATTAGGCTGATTAGGTGGATTATCTATCAATTGAATGACAACAGCACCTAATAGCAGCAAAACGAAGATAACTCCAATCACCCATCTTGAAATATCAGTTAGATTCATTTCTTGTGAAGGCTCTAGTAAGTTTAGCCATCGTGAGATTGACTGAGGTCTTCCCTTTGCATCTAATTCCATCCCTTTGAGAATTGCTCTTCTTAAAGCTGGGTTGCTGACGAATTTTTCGGTATCTTGTTTTTGAGGGTCTCTTTTATATATTTGGATTTCACTTTTCCTGTCTCTGCTACTAACTGGTTTTTGTCCAGTTAACAAAAAATAGAAAGTGGCGGATAAGGCATGGATATCAAGTGGTGGGCCTGCTCTAAAGCGGCGTAGTTGTTGCTCGGGTGGAGCATAATATTCAGACCATAGTTGTGTTACTTCTATTGTCCGGTCAGTAACAAATTCCCGGGCGATCCCAAAATCAATCAGTATTGCTTCTTCGGTTCCATGTCTTACCATAATATTACGAGGGTTGACATCTCTATGAATCAAATTTACCTCATGCATTGCTTCGAGGGCATTGGCAACTTGCCGAATATATTTGATGGCTTGTTCTTCTGGAATTCCATTCCCTGGTTGAGTGAGTTTCTCTAGGGTCTCTCCCTCGATATATTCCATCACCAGGCAAGGACGGTTTATGGTCTGGTCATAGAAGTACTCTATGAATTTAACAATATGGTTATGGTTAAATTGCTTGAGTCGCTTCGCTTCATCTTTAAATTTTGTTTCTCTTGCGCTTCTTTCATTCCCGGTTAATTCCTCTTTTCCAATTTTTATGGCAACAATCTCTTCCTGACCATTGCGTAACTGACGAGTGGCTTGGTAAGTCGTTCCAAAGCCCCCCGTTCCTAATTCACCTTGGATGGTATACCTGCCCTGTTTCAGAGGATATCCTGGTTCTAAGCTTGTCATTGGGTGTTTTTTATTTAATTGTTGTTGCTAATCTATTCCAAATCCTCTAGTTTTTCCCATAACCTATCGATTTGCTCTTGGTAAACATCTTGAACTTTGTCTTCAAAGGTGGATTTGTCCAAACCGTCTTTTTCTTCCTGTTTGGATACTCTAATCCCACCAGGCATGACGTGAGCAAGTACATACAAAATAGCTCTACTAGATAGTAAAATAAAAATAATAACAGTAACAGCACCTAATCCTTGCACGATCAGTTGACTGGGGTTCCCTGTCCACAAGAATCCTTTAGCAGGACCATTTCCAGAAGTGTAAGCCCAGGCCAATTTACTGTCTGGTCCGATGCTAAACAATCCCACCGCCAGGGTTCCCCATAATCCACAACCACCGTGAATCGGAATAGCACCAACTGGGTCATCAATTTCCCACCAATCTAATAGTTCAGTAAAAAGGGGCACCAGGATTCCTCCCCCGACAGCCCCAATCAGTGCTGCATTTAGGAAACTAACGTAAGCGCAGGGTGCGGTGATGCTAACTAATCCCCCCACAATGCTATTGATGATAAAAGCAAGATTAGGTTTACCGTATCTGACAAAGCAAAAGATAATTGAGCCAATTGCACCGGCTGCGGCTGCTAAAGTAGTGGTTAAAACAATGTGAGGAATGGCGGGGGAAGTGGCCTCTAAGGTAGAGCCAGCATTAAACCCAAACCAACCTAGCCAGAGAATCAGACATCCCAAGGTGGCAAGGGTGGTATTATGCCCGTTTAAGGGTTCAATTTTCTTCTTAAACTTAGTTTTTTGTCGTGGCTCAAGTTTATCGAACTCTGATGGCTCAATGTCGCAATATTTATCAGCCCGTGCCCCCAGGGCGATGGTTCCCATCAAGCCAGCAGCTCCTCCTACGGTGTGGACTACCGTTGAACCGGCAAAATCCCAAAATGCTAATTTCTCAGACCCTCCGAAAGCGATATCGCTCAGCCATCCAGACTTCGACCACGCCCAATGTCCGGTGATGGGATACAAAAATCCCACTAGCAAGAAACTGAAGAGTAGAAAGCTCGCAAATCTCATGCGCTCGGCCACCGCTCTAGAAACAATGCTTGCTGCGGTGCCAGCAAATACTAATTGAAAGAAAAACTTGGCTTCCCTCATAGCCAGAGAGTCATAATAACTGAAGTTAAAAATATCCTGGCCACTAAAAAAGAACCATCCAGTCCCAATCCCGGGATTGTCACCACCAAACATCAATCCCGCTCCGAAAAGCCAGAAGGCTACGGTGGCTATACTGAACACTACTAGGTTCTTTGCTAGAATATTGATCGCATTTTGCTTGCGACAAAAACCGGTTTCCAATAAGCAGAATCCCGCATTCATAAAAAATACCAAAGAGCCTGCTATCACCAACCAGATCGTGTCCAGAATTTCCTTTAATTTAGGGTCTGTGTCTATTATTGAGGCAGTCTCTTGAGCCACTGCCCCATGACTCCACACCAGCACGACCATCACAGCTAGTGATAGACATAAATAGTTAGACCATACCAACCATCTGGTTTGGCGGTTGGTTTGCTTGAGCTTAGTCATGCCACTGCTTGATTTCCCTAGCTTCTAAAATCCAACTCCTGCTAGATTCAGCTGAGTTTAGGAGAACATGAGTTAACTGTAAATCATCTCTACATCATTAGGTGCCCTGGGAGCTGACTGATACAAAGTAAAGGGAGTCATAGCTTAACCCCCCATCCACTACATCATGGGGCGCGGGGAGTGTGAGGAGTGTGGGGGGAACGCCATAGGAGATATACCTTTATGATAGCTTAATAGAGCAATAGGCACTTATGTATTGACACATTAAAGTCACAAAGAATTGCTAAAACCTCTCAACGGGAAGTTGCTCATGGTAAACCACAGTAGTTGTCCATGGAGGAAACTCCCCTACTCCCTAAAACCTAGGACGAAAGTACCTCAACTAATTGAGAACTGCTATATACTACAAATATAATAACGACTTTTTCTCCAAAGGATACAGGTGATTAGCTTATTAAAAGAGCGTTTAAAGAATGTCTGGGTTCGTGTAGTGATTGCTCTGTTTATTGCTTACGTCTTTCTAGTCGTATTAAATGTCTTGGAGAAAATAACGACTAGGTTATTATATCATACAAATCCAACGAAATAATTTCCCTTACCTAAAGTATTTTTATTCTTGGTCAAGCAACCATTTTTAGTCTTTAAATTGGATAATCTTGAAGGTTTCGCTCTTTTATTTGGAGCGTCTTTTTACATACTAGAAAGTCCAGAGCGCAAACAAAGGATAATCTATGAGGCATGGCAAGTCGTTGATAATGCAGCAGGAGCAGGAGTCCCCACTAGTCATGCCAGAATCAAAGCCCTTGAGGTTTTGAACAATTATGGTGTTTCCATGAGGGGTCTGGATGTGCCAAAGGCTGATTTGAGTGAGATTGACTTGGGGAATGCTCAGCTTAATGAAGCTGATCTCAAAAAGGCCGACCTGAGTAAAGCTAACCTTACTGAAGCTGAGCTCAGAAAGGCCGACCTGACTGAAGCTAAACTCAAAGAGGCAAAACTTGGTAAAGCAGTGCTGATGGGAGCGAAGCTCATTAGAACCGACCTCAGTAATGCTAACCTTGCTGGTGCGCATCTAACACATGCAAACCTCGATGGTGCAGACCTCAAACATGCGAACCTCAATGGTGCAGACCTCAAATATGCTAATCTCAAAAATACGGATTTCACTGGTGCAAACCTCAGAAATGCGAAGCTCAGTGGTCTAGATCTCACAAGTGCAAAGCTTCATGGTCTAGATCTCACCGATGCGGACCTCACTGGTGCAGACCTCACTGGTGCAGATCTAACTAGTGCGAACCTTGAAGGCATCTTGTGGGATCAACAGACAAAGTTGGAAAATGCTACAGGTTTGGACAAAGCCGAGAATGTGCCCGATGCGTTGCGACAAAAGCTTGGTCTGGCATAGGGAATCGGGAAACAGAGGGGAGTGTGGGAAGTATGTAGCGATATAGGGTAATTATGTGGAGATAATCTTACAAGCCTAGAAGAAATTTCAGTGCGATCGCTTCCAGTTTCACTCCCGTCAGAATCATATCCAGTCCCAGAGCCACCTGCATCACCCCAAACACAAAACCAAGCACTCTTAGAGTCACGGGTTTGATGAGATTCAAAAGGGGATGGGCGACCAACATTACCCCTAAGTTGAGTACCATAACCAATAATAATAGCAAAAACATAGAACCCGGAGCAATTGCCATCCGTCCGAACATGGCGCTCATAGTCACCACAACAGCAATGCCATAGGGAGTTAAAATACTCGGAAAAACTAAGGGATTAATGGTTAATTTCAGAGAAGAATTTACAGGAGTAGCATCCTTAGTTGTGGGGGTATTATACTGAGCTAATACTGTTCGCAGAGCCACTAAAAAAAGGATAATACCTGTTGCGATTAGCATTGCTGAGAGGTCAATTTGCCAGGATTTCATAACATTTTGGCAAAGTAGTGCTACTGCAAAAATAACTAAGGTAGATATGCCAAACCCCCGTAAAGCAAGCTGGCGACGCAAGGCCGGATCCGCATTAGCTGTCAGCTTCACAAAAGGTACAATTAGCTTGAGCGGACCGACGGTAAGTAAAAAGATAATCAGGATATTGAATGCCCCAAATCCGTCAAAAAGTTGCTCAAACAAAACTTGAGTTTTAGCATCAATCTCAGCCTTGACCGGTATAGCAGGTTGAACCCTCGATGATTCCATAGCCTGGGCTGAGATTATGGCCGTTTGCCCAATAAAATCCGTTGCAAGGGAGGGAGATGGCGGTTTAGGGATGGTTGCTGTGGCACTGTTAAGTGCTAACATCGAGGCAAAATAAGCCGATGCGATCGCTATCCCTAGAATTCTCAACAACCTACCCATTTCCCTATCTCCCCATTCCTACAAGTAAAAAAAATGGCGTTGCTGAATTAAGGAATGAATGCGCAATCATCTGGTGCATGTTAAAGCCCCCGTTGGTCCCCCAACTTTGGGGGACTTTGAACGTCTTATTCCCCCCAAAATTGGGGGGTTAGGGGGGCAAAACCATACCTAGAATCAGCAACGCCATTAAAGTAGGGTGGGCAACGTTCTTTTATCTACAAAACTGAAAAGAACCAAACAGTTTTTGCCCACCCTACAACATTTTCTAGCGCAACTTCATATTGCTAAACAGCTTTGCCACTGGTTCCGGAAGATTAGGTAGATTGGGTAAGTCCGGAGTCTCGGACATAGCGAGGCCCGTGAGGTTGTTTTCCTTGATCAGCCGTGGAATTTCGTCGAGAGCAAAAACCATGCCCCAGTCCCGCTCTGCGTTTGCCACACCCTTGCGATCGCCCCCCTTCAAGGAGTCAACGAACCCTTCAAAGGTTTCCTGACCTGAAAGCTCAATGTAATGAGCTGGTGTATCCGTGGAGTTCCAGAAAGCATGGACAATGCCCCGTGGCTTTTGGACATAGCTTCCCGCAGGAGCTGTCAACCTTAGTCCATCTGCACCCCCAATCTCGAACACAAGTTCACTGGAGATCACGTAGACCAGTTGATCGCAAAACTTATGGCTGTGGGGTGACAGCAAGTGACCGGGATTGATCACACCCTGCATCACTGAGAAATCACCACCCATGTCTCTGGATCGAGCCATGATAATCATGTCCGTGGCTGTCCTTTCTCCTTCACCAGGTTTCTTGAGGAGATCCTGGGCATCAAATCGATCGTTTACATTATATTCACTCATTGTTCTACTCCTTTAATCTTGCTTTGCTGAAAAATTTCTTGAGTAAATTTAAAAGTGCAACCCTGTCATCAAATGCCTTAAAAATGGCAAACCAATAATGCAGCTGATGGGGCACTATAATGGTGTTGAACTTGTAAGTATTCAGCTTATGTTTCACAGGCTAGAAGCCTGTTCCACCCACGCTACGCGAACAGCTGTCAGCTTATGTGGTCAAAGGCGAGAAGCCTGTTTTAGTACTTTTGCCTTTTGCCTTTTGCCTAAAGCCCTTGCGCGTAGCGCATTAGCTGAATGCTTACTAGCTTTCTATAACCAAAGTGCCACGTTTAACAGAGGTGTGATAAGGACAATGGGCGCACCAAATCGGACATTTCACGACAGATTGCACAAACCCGAAATGCTAGCTAGCGTAGTGGCGAGTACCGTAGCTTATGCAGTGGCACGGGGAGTAGACATGGAACAGATCACTGCCGCCACAGGACTAACCCGTACCGATCTGCTCGATCCCGATGCCCACCTGTCTCAACATCTGGTACCAACGGTATGGCGCTTACTGACCAAGGCTTACCCAGGGGAAGCGATCGCACTCCACATGGCCAGTGCTACTCCCTTCTCATACTTTGGAACACTAGCCTATGGAGCTAGATATGCTGAAAATCTCAGAGAAGCTTTGCAGAACTTAGTGCGCTATCGGTCTGTGTTATCAGATCAACTGCACATCGCCCTGATTGAGTCCTCCTCAGAGGGCATTTTAGAAATGCATCATCCCATGGATGCCGAAGATGGGGGTTGCGCTGCTGAAGTGGGACTAGCTTTGGGGTTGCGCTATATGCGGGAAATTCTAGGAGCAGATGATATCCTTGTGCGCGCGGACTTTACTCACCTGCCCTTCGGAGCAATCCAGGTTTATGAAGAGTTCTTTGGTAGCCCAGTATGCTTTCAACAATCCCACAATGCCCTTGTATTTCGTCAAGGGGCCCTAGACCTACCCACCAAACAGCCTGATCCGGATCTGTTTCGTTATATCCAGAGCCATCTAGACCTGGTGCGAGAACGGTTAGCAGGTTCTAGTAATTCTCCAGAACTATCTAGGATCCGGAATGCGATCGCTCACAATGCTGAACGTTCTGAATATGGTGCAGAGGCACTAGCACGACAGATGAACATGAGTCTTCGTGCTTTGCAACGCTTGACCCAAGACCATGGTATCACCGTTCGGCAACTGTTAGACGAAACTCGTCAAGCAAACGCACAACAGTTCCTGAGTGACCCCAGACTGAGTATCGAAGCCATATCCTGTTTGCTAGGTTACTCAGAAGATCGTGCATTCCGCAGAGCCTTCAAGCGTTGGACCGGGAACACCCCTGCTGAGTTCCGGCGGAATGTTGGTTAAGTATTTTAGTATACCCAATTAAACAGTTATAGCGTTTCTAGGACTCATGAGGTACACAGGATTGTTTCACTCTCGGCTCTTGCCTAATCCCTGCTCCCTGCTCCCTGCTCCCTGCTCCCTGCTCTATCAATTTAAGTCTGAACTAACCTGTAACGTGTAACTTTCCGTTTTTATGCCTTGATCACCACCAACAACTTAACAACAATGGTAGAAACAATTCAAGCTAAAGACGTCACCCTCAAGCAATTAAAAACCCTAGTCAATCTTCAGCTAGTTAACGATAACCAATTCTTTCACGAGTGGCAAGAAAACTTACCAGAAATCAGCGAATTACAACAGCAATTACTAGATGACGTTAAAGCTGGTTATTTTAATTTACTCTATTACCCACCCTTACTAGAAAAAACCGTTAATCTTGCCATCCTATCACCCCTGCTATTTATCGGAAAATTTTATCTGGAACCCTTTCACATCAAAGCCGAAAAAACCGTAGAGATTTCTGTTGATGACCACGGCATGATTGTCAAAGGAAGCATTGATACCCTAGTCTTACATAACGAATTTTGGATGACGATTATCGAATCCAAACAGGCTAGCTTCTCCATAGAAGCTGGACTACCACAAATTCTGGCCTACATGTTAGCTAATCCCAACCCAGATCAACCAAGCTATGGCATGATTACCACTGGTGGTACCTTCATTTTCATCAAACTAGTTAACAGTGAAAAGCCCAGATATGCGACATCTGCTGAATTTTCACTGCGCAATCCCGGAAATGATTTGTATCAGGTGCTTCGGATTCTTAAAAAATTGAGTCACCTAGAGATCTAGTTCTTAAGGGGTAACCAGCAGATTAAAATACTTAATAGCAATCCGTGTAGGAATTGTGATAATTTTTGATGCCATATTCCCAGGGAGTGCGCGTTCACGCTTAGCTTTGAAAAAGCGCGGGGTCGCACCGCTCCCTACTCCCTACTCCCTACTCCCTACTCCCTACTCCCTACTCCCTTTACTATATGTGTTATGACTTACGACAGTACCCTTAAATATTTGGTGGAACAATATCCCCAAGCCTTTACCCGTTGGTTGTGGAACCAGGAACCACCAGAA